>NZ_JAAELD010000098.1 GCF_024227015.1 Moraxella sp. | reverse complement strand
TAAGTCAATTCGAACAGTACTATTTACTTTTGATGGCTATCTTGAAAATAAAAAGATAAAATTGGCGGCATTGACCATCGAAGATATCGATGCGTTTTTCGCTGACTTTAATGCTAACTTTAGGCCGTCAACCTGTAAAGTGTACCGTTCCATTGTCAGAGGCTTTTTAAGCTATCTGTTTCATCAACGCCAAATTTTAAAGCGTGATCTGGCCCCGCTGGTGGTGGGCGCTCCCATGTTTGCACGTGCCAAGCCGCCAACATTTTTGCGTGCCGATGAGCTCAAAAGATTATTTGATAACATTGACTTTTCTTCGCAAAGCGGATTGCGAACCTATGCCATGCTCCAATTGGCCTACACTCTGGGGCTGCGTCCCATAGAGATATGCCAGATAACTCTGGATAATATATCCTTTCGCAAAGCCGAATTAAGCATCAATTGGCGCAAATGTCATAACCCTTTAAAGCTGCCGGTACCGGAAGTCACAATCAAAGCCATCGCCGCTTACATTATCGGCGCCCGGCCGCAAAGTAGCCTTCGAACCCTGTTTTTAAGCCTTAAGCCACCTTATGGTCCCATCACACCGACAATAGTTCATTATTATTTTAAAACGGCGATACATCAGGTTAATCCGTCTGCAACCGCCTATTGGCTTCGGCATACCTAT
>NZ_JAAELD010000097.1 GCF_024227015.1 Moraxella sp. | reverse complement strand
TTGCAAGTAAATTTTGTAAAAAGATGTGATTGGTTGGGGTGTGTGTTGAAATATTTAAATGAAAATGTCTCACCGTCTTTAAATTTCACCAAAAATCCCAATGATAAAGGATTGAATAATCGTCACCACGGACAATCATGAGAATCCCAGACATCAAAAACACCACGCGAGAAGAGCGACACCTCAACCAACTCGCCAAGCAAATCCAAGAAAATGCTGAACTCACAGGCGTCAACGTATCAGGCACACAAATCAGCAGTCAAGCCTTTGACCTTGTCAGCGACTACGAGCCAGCAGGCGACCAACCCACCGCCATCGTTGGCTTGGTGGACGGTGTCAAGGCAGGCAAAAAAGAACAGCTTTTGCTTGGCGTTACAGGCTCAGGCAAGACCTACACGATGGCAAAGGTCATCGCCGAGCTTGGGCGACCTGCGATCATCATGGCTCATAACAAGACCCTAGCCGCCCAGCTTTATGGCGAGTTTAAAGCGTTTTTTCCTAATAATGCGGTGGAGTATTTTGTCAGCTATTATGATTATTATCAACCAGAAGCGTATGTGCCTGCGTCTGATACCTTTATAGAAAAAGACTCTGCCATTAACGACCACATTGACCAAATGCGACTGTCCGCCACTCGTGCCTTGCTAGAACGCCGAGATGCGATTATCGTGGCGAGCGTGTCCGCCATTTATGGCTTGGGCGACCCTGAGAGTTACCTAAAAATGCTCCTTCATGTGGTGGTGGGCGATGTCGTGGACAGAACCGCCCTTATCAAACGCTTGGTTGAGCTACAATACGAACGCAACGAGCTGGACTTTGGGCGGGGGGCGTATCGCATTCGTGGCGAGACTTTGGACATTTATCCTGCCGAGAGTGAGAGCCTTGCCGTACGCATTGAGATGTTTGATGATGAAGTAGAAAAAATCGTCTGGTTTGACCCTTTGACAGGCAAAAACGTCCGCACTGCCCCACGCATTACCATTTACCCAAAATCGCACTACGTTACCCCACGAGAAAAATTGGAGCAAGCAAGTGAGACCATTAAAGCCGAGCTTGCTGAACGGCTAGAATATTTTAGAGACAATGACAAACTCATCGAAGCCCAACGCATCAAAGAGCGTACCCAAGACGACCTTGAAATGATACAACAGCTAGGCTACTGCAACGGCATTGAAAACTACTCACGCCACCTATCGGGGCGACCGTCGGGGCTTGCTCCGCCCACGCTGTTTGATTATGTGCCTGATGATGCGTTGCTATTTATTGATGAAAGTCATGTTACCGTCCCCC
>NZ_JAAELD010000096.1 GCF_024227015.1 Moraxella sp. | reverse complement strand
GGCAGAACGATTAGAAGCGGATTGGGAAAACGGTGAGATTGATAAAGTCTTATGTTTTGCGAATCAGTATATTGGCATACATAATAGGGACTTATCTCATCAAACCATAGATAAGTTAGCCAGCTTTCGTTCGATTGAAAGTATTGATCGCTTAAAGGAACTATTACCAAAGCAAAATGAAAAGGTCAAAGTAAAGATTATTGAGGCATTGGGAAGCAGTCATGCACCCCATCAACTTCAACTCACCCATTTTTTGTTGCCTTTGACGACTGACGATGATCCTGATATCCGTAAAAATGTCACCGATGCGCTGGCTAAATTGGGTACACCTGAAACGGTTAAGCCGTTAACAAAATTGCTCAAAGACACATATCCGGATGTCCGCCACAGTGCAGCATACGGGTTAGCGCGATTGGGATCGCGTGAGGCGGTTCAGCCGTTAATCCAATTGCTTAAAGACACAGATAAAGATGTCCGCCGCAGTGCCGCTGACAGGTTAGGGCAATTAGGAGCGCATGAGGCTGTTCCGCCGTTAATCGAATTGCTCAAAGACACCGATAAAGATGTCCGCAGCAGTGCCGCCAACGTGTTAGTGCAATTGGGAGCGCGTGAGGCTGTTCCGCCGTTAATCGAATTGCTAAAAGACACTGATTCTGATGTCCGCCGCAGTGCCACCAACGTGTTAGTGCAATTGGGAGCGCGTGAG
>NZ_JAAELD010000095.1 GCF_024227015.1 Moraxella sp. | reverse complement strand
GGCACGCCCACCACGCTCGATGAGCAGAACGAGCATCAGGCAATCTTGCCAACTTATGTCAAAATGGACAGCCTGACCATCACTCATAAGTTAAATAAAACCAAGCACACCATCGAGCCTACTGCCATCATAGTCAGTAATGACACTCCGATGAATACAGAGCTTGCCCTTGAAGGCATGGGGATAGGCTATGCGCCTGATTGGCTCGTGGAGCGTGACTTGGCAGAAGGTAGATTGGTGCGATTATTGCCTGATTATGATGTGCTGTCGGTGACCTTGTACGCGGTGTATATGGATCGAGCTTTTTTGAGTGCAAAGGTACGTGCTTTTATTGATTTTTGGGTGGAGAAGTGCCAAAAGGAATCTTGATTCGGCATCAAAAAAGACGCCAATCACGGCGTCTCTTTGGTTTTTTGAAGTATTTAAATTATTCAAAAATTTCAATATGAGCAGCGGCGCGCATCTCTTGAATCCAATCTTCTTCGGCTTGAGGTGCGATACGGCTAAAAATCATCTCGCGGGCAGCATTTTTGCGATATTGATCGGTAACGTCACGCGTGCGCTCATTATCAACTTTTAGGATATGCCAACCGAATTGAGAGCGAAACGGTGTTGAGTAGTCGCCTTTTTCGGTGTTTTTCATGACGTTTTCAAATTCAGGCACCATCTGATCTTCGCCGACCCAGCCTAGGCTGCCACGCTGCTGCGCTGACCCTGAATCATCTGAATAAGCGGCAGCTAGGTTGGCAAAATCAGCGCCTTTTTGAAGTTCGTTGTACAGGGCGTTGATTTTTTGTTCTGCCATGGCGGCATTTTGGGTGTCGTCCACACGCGCTAGGATGTGACTTGTTTGCCATTCTGGGATTAGCACGCGAGCATTGTCATTTTTAGCGACCAGTTTTACCACATCGATGCCAGCCTCGGTTACGATGGGCTGTGTGACGCTACCAGCTGATAGATTGGCGATGTGGGCAGCGATGTGAGCAGGCAGGGCGCTTTGATTAATCATGCCAGTGTCTGCACCTTGCGGCTGTGGCTCATAGTCCTTAACTTTATCAAGCGCGGCATTCAGTGAGTCGCCATTTTGTAGATTGGTGGTGATTTGTTCAGCGACAGATTGCGCACGAGCTTTGTCTTTGGTGTTAGCGTCCGCCTTATAAGGCACGCGAATGTGAATCAGGTGGTATTGCGTCTGTGAGATGCTAGCTGCATCGGGCGAGTTCAAGAAAGCTTCAACTTCCTGATCGGTGATATTAACACGTGTCGATACTTGGTGCTGCCACAACGCGCCAATCGCAGCATCCTCGATGAGCTGCTTACGTAGAGCAGCATAGCTACCAGCTTGCTTGCTGTCTAGCGAGGACTGTAGCGCTGCCAGAGAGTCTAGACCTTGCGAGCGGGCGATTTGTAGCATTTGGCGGTTGATGACAGCTTCGTTGGTGGTAACGCCAGCGCGATTAATGATGCCAAGCTGGATCTTACGTGTGATTAAGCTGTCTAGTGCGGCGCGCTGGATTTGGGCAGGCGTGGCATTGATGTTGTTGGCTTGGTATTCGGCAGCCAGTGCAGCGCTTGCGGCGATGAGTTCGCTTTTTAGGATGATTTCATCATTGACGGCGGCGATGATGCCATCTGTGCTCTGCGAAGTGCTAATATTGGCGCTGGCAATAACGGATGAGCCTAGTGCGCCTACGGCAAGCAGGCCCATGAATAATGGGCGAATTAAAAATTTGCCTTGCATATCAATTCCTTGGGAAATTTGTTTTGTTAATAAAAAATCTCATTAAGTGTAGCATTTGCCACACGCATCGTCAAATGCGAGCGCATAAATGTTAAGCACTGTGCAAAATTTTACCAAACCGACAGCTAACACAAAGCACTGTAACGATTTGGCAATACTAATCAATAGGCGCGTTGCCATGCATTTTGGACGTTCTCATAACCCAGTACTTTATCGTTCATGAGGTTATTTAGGCGTCCGCCGCTGGTGATGCCATTTAGGCGAATCTCTGCCATGATGGCGTTGTTGGCATCGGCATCAGGGTTTAAGCTGTTGCGATAGCGGCGTGCATAGACGGATAAACCGTAGCAGCAATCTTCATAGTTAATGCCCACCAACGCATCTAGCAAGCGGTCGTTACGATAGTCGTATTGTGCTTGACCAAGCAGACGCCAGCGATTATTGATCGGAAAAATGGCAGCTGCGGTGTAGGCTTGTAGTGGAAGCTGGACAAGCGCTTTGTTTTCTTTGCGATTGATCACGCCAAAGCTATACAGGCTTTGTTCATTTGGTTGGTAACGAATCTGTGCGGTGACGTGATTAAGGTCATAGTCGTGAGAGAATGAACCATCCGCATCGACCCATAGGCTGTTCAGCGGCTGTGTGCTTGCTTTCCAAGCCAGACCTGAGCTGTTTTCGCTATAAGCTTGGCTGTTATCGATGCCAACATTCAGATCATCCAAATAAAACTGCTGCGCCAATCCGCCATCAAAACGTGTCAAGCCATCTTTGTCGATATAACGGTAGCTTAGCGCAGGTGTAATCGCGTGCAAATCCTGAATGCGGTCATAACCCAAGAACCACGTGTTAGACAGCAGCTGATCGTAGCTCATGGCTGAGAACGCAGTCTCAAAATTTGGAATGTTGCTTTGATCTTTATGTGGGGTGTAGTTGTATTTTAGGCGTGGCGATAATACCTGATAGCCGCCCAATGACTCATCAAACCATCCAAAAGGCGAGCCTGATTTTTCAAAGAATGCTGCAGTATCTAAACCAATCTGTGGCGCAAATACTGAATATGAGCCTTCTTTTTCGCTAAGATTCTGAACCGCCAGACTGTCTTCGTCATAAGAGGCGTATAGGTGATTTAGGCTGACCTTTGGCGTGAAATAACCCCATGAGCGCAGCATCGGATAGCTTGCTGAGATTTGGTTGTACATGCGCACACCGCTTTTTTCGGTTTCAGAATTATCCTTGATGGATTTTTTGAAATAGGCAGTGTTGTGAATGCCGGTCACATCCACGCGGTCTAATGAGCTTGGAATATTGAATCGCTCACCAAGCGCATCGGTTGATTTGGGTAGAGAGTAGCTCACAGCAAGCTGCGGCAGACGAGAGTATGGCTTATCCTTATCTTGGATTGGCGTGCCGTCGTTATTGGTGCCATCAAGCGTCTGGAAGGTCTCAGCTTTTAGGTCGGCAGTCAGATGCTCGTTATAGTAACTAACACCGATGCGTCGTGATAGATTCAAAGGATTGTTTTTTAGACCCAGCGTGTCAAAATCATTGAGGTATTCGCTGTCCGATACATGGCGATAGGTCGCATAAGCCGATAAGTTTTTGAGGGCTTTTGAGTGCCATTCATGGTCATAGAATAGATGATAACGATCTTCATCGTTGTATTTACGATCGCTTGGCAGGTAGCCACCATCAATGATGCCTGAGCCGTACTTTTCGGTCAAGTAGCGAAACTCCGCTTCAAGCATCGGGTTTCTGTTCGTGAATACCGTCGGGCTTAATGTTAAATCATAATTCGGCGCAAGATTCATGTAATAAGGCGTCGTCACCTCAAAGCCATCAGAGGAGCCAAAGCCTGCGCGCGGCAACAAGAAGCCACTACTGCGACGATCATCGATAGGGAAATTAAAATACGGCAAATAAAAAACAGGCACGTCTTTGATTTTTAATGTGCTGTTCTTAGCGATGCCGCGCCCTGTGTCGCTGTTGATTTCAATGCTGTCAGCATCCAGATGCCATTTACGCTCAGTAGGTGGACATGTGGTGAACATCACATCATTCATGTGGTATTCACTGTCGCTGACTTTTTTCATTTCTTTGGCGTGCCCGTGCGCACCGATGGTCGTGCTGGCAAAGGCGACATCCTGTGCGTTAGCGGTTTGGGTTTGGGCGTTATAGTCCAATTCACCAGCCACGCCAATGATGCCTACGCCCGCGCCTTTATTTTGTTTGTCGGTATTTGACTCTTGGGTGTTTAGGATGTTGGCAGGATTATCCCCAAAAACAACTTGGCCGCTGGCGTTCGATTCGCCAGTTTTTGGGTTAAAGGTAATCTTATCGGCAAGTACTTGCTGACCATTTTGCTCTAGGATGACGTTGCCTGACAGTTCAGCGTATTCATCGTTATCATAATAACCATAATCCGCCTGAGCGTAGTAAGTGCCATCGTTGTTCTTGGTTTGGTCTGCTTGGGCTTGGAGTGAACTTGCTGATGATTGCGCTTCTAAGTCGTCAGAAGGCATTGCATCAGATGCCGCTACATCATCCAAAAAGTCCACAGTGTCATCATAATGATTGTCCGATTCTGTGTCTGCACCCAGCTGTTCAGCGAGCGTTTGGCTTTGGCGGTTTTGGCTTGGGTGTATCCATACACCTTGGCAGCGTGCATCTTGGCTGGGTTTGGCATGATAGTAGCTTGCTAATCTCTCTAAGCTCTTGCTTGGCTGGCTGGCGGTTTCTTGGTTATTTTGGGTGGATTGGACTGCTTCGTTGCTTTGCGCGAGCGCACCCATGGGTAATAAACTTGCCCCAAATAACGCCATACGAACGCTCATCATCAGACGTGCTTTTGCGTGGGTGGAGTGCGTAGGAGTGCGTTTGATTGATTTCACAGCCAATAACCTTGTTTGATCTTTTTGGTAAATGTTTGCTATTTTACACTATTTTTTAATAAAAATTGCAAGATTTTATAATCACGTCGGATTCTGCTTGATGATTTTATTTATCATCAAATTACGCATGATCCTGCGAAACGTGGTAAAATTTGCGATAATTTTCTTTTTGATATTTTAAGGAATCAACATGACAGCACGCCATGATGAGATGATGGCTTTTTTGAATGCTAACCTAAGCATGGGTTTTCGTGTGGAGAGCTTGGCGGGCGATGCCAGCTTCCGCCGTTATCATCGTATCTATATGAACGCCGGTGAGGGTGTGTACACCACTTATCTACTCATGGATGCACCACCTGATAAAGAGAGCGTGGTCGAATTCGTGAATGTCGCTGAGATCATGACCACTGCTGTCAATGTGACTGATATTATTGCGCGTGACATTGAGCGAGGGTTTTTGCTGTTACAAGATTTTGGTACGGTGGAATTTGCACATCTAATTCGTGACGATGCGGACAATGTTAATGCATATTATACCAGGGCATTGCAGACTTTAGCGGACTTGCAGACCCTGCCTACCGATGTTAATTTGCCTGCTTACAGTGATGAAAAGCTGTGTGCTGAGATGGATTTATTCACCGAGTGGTTCCTGCCTTATGTGGGTGTGTCTTTGACAGAAGATGCAAAGAGCATGTGGCAGACATTTAAAGATGATCTTATTGAGCAAATCAAGCTGCAGCCAAAAGTCGTCGTCCACCGTGACTATCACAGTCGTAATCTTATGGCGGATAAAGGCAGTGATGCGCTTGGCGTGATTGATTTTCAAGATGCGGTCATCGGCGCGTACAGTTATGATTTGGTGAGTCTGGTGCGCGATGCTTATGTTAATTTTCATGAGACTTGGGTGAATGCCAAGATTGGCGAATTTCACGCCATCAAAGCGCTAAATATTAATTTGGATGACTTTACCAGAGACGTGAACATCATGGGCGTGCAGCGCCATCTAAAAGTGCTTGGCATTTTTATTCGCCTCTCAGAACGCGATGGTAAACATCGATATCTTGAGGATATTCCAAAAGTAATGAAAGACTTGAATGCTGAGCTAGAATGGCTACAATCTCATGGTGAGCAGCGCATTGAGCCATTTTATGCGTGGTTAAAAGCGCATGTCTTGCCATCTTATCATGCTAATTTTAACTAAAAATACAAACACTAAAGGCGATATTTCGCCTTTTTTCAAGCTTATTTTAATTAAGAAGAAGTACCCATGATCACTCAAGCAATGATTCTAGCAGCGGGCAAGGGCACACGCATGCGTCCCTTGACGCTAACCACGCCTAAGCCACTTGTGCCTGTTGCGGGCAAGCCCTTGATTGTTTGGCATATTGAGCGTCTGCGCGCATCAGGCATTACTGACATCGCGATTAATGTGGGCTATTTGGGCGAGGTCATCATTGATGCATTGAGTCAGATGAGTCTTGGGGTGAATCTACACATTTCCAACGAGAGCGTGCTACCTGAACCACTAGAGACCGCAGGAGGCATCAAATACGCCTTGGCGAACGGATACCTGCGCGATGAGCCATTCATTCTGGTGAATGGCGATGTTTGGACCGAGTATGATTTTAAGGGTTTGACAGATGTTGCACTTGGTGATCGCTTAGGGCATTTGGTATTAACGGTGAATCCCGATCACAACCCAGAGGGTGATTTTGCATTAGATGGCGACAAAGCGACCCTAAAGAGCGAATCTCTGCCCAATCATACTTTTGCAGGGTTGAGTGTGTTATCACCTAAACTCGTTGAATCTGTAACCGCAGGCGAGATAGCGCCACTTGCACCATTTCTAAAAAATGCCATGCTAGAAGGGTGCATCACTGGCGAGCTGATGCAGGATAAGTGGGTTGATGTGGGCACGATGGAGAGACTCGCTCAAGTCAATGAATATGTCCATCAAAACTATTCACTGTAAAATAATCAATAAAATCAAAAATTTATAAATTATTTTACATTTTTATGAAAAAAGTGTTTGACACTACGCCAGAAATCTATATAATACGCACCACAACGAACGAACACGGTAACGTAAAAACAGCCAAGCCTGTTAAGTTCTACTAAGTTCAGCAGTTCCTAGAACATGGGCGGTTAGCTCAGTTGGTAGAGCGTCTGCCTTACAAGCAGAGGGTCAGCGGTTCGAATCCGTTACCGCCCACCATATAAGTTTTTACTTTACTTTAAAAAGTAAGCGACCTAAGCAGCGGTAGTTCAGTTGGTTAGAATACCGGCCTGTCACGCCGGGGGTCGCGGGTTCGAGTCCCGTCCACTCCGCCATCATTGAAAGCGCTCACCAGGGCGCTT
>NZ_JAAELD010000094.1 GCF_024227015.1 Moraxella sp. | reverse complement strand
TCCGACTAAAACAGTCAGGAATGTTTTGTTTTATTTATCATTAATGCGATTGTTATTTGTTTTCTTTATTAAATAAGAAAAATTCTTAAAAAATGTTGAAAACAAGAATTGTTCCTGTTATAGTATTCATCAAATCAATCACAGCCTTTGACTTTTATCATTCAACATGGGGAAGGGCGGCTAATCCCACCGCTCATCACAGGAGACCATCATGTACGTATGTATCTGCCACGATGTAAAAGACACTCAAATCAATACCGCCATGACCCAAGGCATTAATACCCTACAAGGTCTTCAAGATGCACTGCAAGTTGGCACTTGCTGCGGCTGTTGCGTGCCTATGGTACAAGACCTGATCGACGAGCATCAAGCCAGCTTTCCTGTCATTGACGTCATGGCAGGTTAATTGAAGTTAAATATGTTACGATAATATTTCTATAAGTAATGCAGGATGCATCTTCGTGACAATCATTCTTATTGATTGATCCTACTAATCGATAATCATTATTAAACCAATAAATTAAAATTATCCTCAAATGATAACAGCTTGCTATTGTGAGCTGTTATTCTTTTATTTATATTAATAAAATCAAATACTTAGAGCAACCGTTTGAGAATGATTTTATCTTAAATTCATAACAAAACCTCAGTTAAATACGTTCTCAATGTGAGAGCCATTCGCAGATTGCACTCCGTTATCAGTTCATTTGTTATACAATTATTGGGGTGATATTTGTCGTATTTATGTTAATATATACTCAACTTGATGGGTGGTCAATCCATCATCTTTATTTTTAACAAGAACAGGAGCAACAGATGAAATCTTCTCAAAAAGTCATTGATTATCTAAACTTTCTACTAGCTGGCGAATTAGGCGCACGCGATCAATATTTCATCCATTCTCAAATGTACGCAGAATGGGAACTTGGCAAGCTACACGATCGCATCTATCACGAGATGGAAGATGAGACGCTACATGCACGCCTTATCATCAACCGCATCATCATGCTGGGCGGTACACCTAACATGCAAGTGGGCGAGATTAACATTGGTGCTGACGTGCCTGCCATGCTGCAGTCTGACCTTAACCTAGAATACACCGTACAAGAGCATCTAAAAGAAGGCATCGCCATCTGCGAAGCTGAGCGCGACTATGTTACTCGTGATATGTTGGTGCGCCAACTAGAAGATACCGAACAAGATCACGCACACTGGCTAGAAAAACAGCTTCGCCTGATCGAGCTTATGGGTCTTCAAAACTACCTACAAAGCCAAACTGCCGAACCGAACATCGTTGGCGCTGCACACTAATTTGCAGTTTGTTGAATTTGGACATTTGTTAGGAGATAAACCATGAAAGGTGATAAAGAAGTCATTCGCGCGCTCAACAGCGTACTGGGTCAGTCACTCATCGCGATTAACCAGTATTTCTTGCATGCGCGCATCGTGAAGAATTGGGGCGTTGAAGAGCTAAACGACGCATTTTATAAGCAGTCTATCCAAGAGATGAAATGGTCTGATGAGCTTATCGAGCGCATCCTACTATTAGAAGGTCTGCCAAACTTGCAAGAGCTTGGTAAGCTGCTTATCGGTGAGAACGTAGAAGAGATTTTGGCATGTGATTTACGCCTAGAGAAACGTAAGCATGATGTGCTTGTAGATGCGATCGGTGTATGCACCGAAAAACGTGATTTCGTTTCTCGTGAGCTGTTAGTCAGACTAAAAGATGGCAACGAAGAATACGAAGATTGGCTTGAGACTCAACAAGAGAAAATCGAAGACATCGGTATTCAAAATTACATCCAAACCCAATCTACTGAAGATTGATTTGAGTATGATTTATGACCGACAGACCTTTTATGGGTTTGTCGGTTTTTTTTATGGCGCTAAATAAGTATAATTCTTATTTATTTTATAAAATTGTGCTATAATGAATTGATTTAAAATAAGTATTTTTTAAAAAAATATTGATAATTTTTTCATTTTCTAAAAACGATAAACTTTTTTAGAAAAAGCCTTTATAATACAAATGATCTTTAAAGTGTGCCGTTAATTATGTCATCATTTTGCCATAAAAGACGTGTAATTTACTTGACTGGCAACGCGACGACGATTGTGCATTTTAAATTCACCGCCAATATTTGGCTAAATTTTAATTAGGATACCTTTATGACCACTTATTATAAAGATGCCGACCATGTCGAAACCCAAGAGTGGCTTGACGCATTCGCCTCGGTTATCAAAAACGCTGATAAAGAACGCGCTCAATTTCTACTAAAAGCACTATACAACATGGCAGTACAAGAAGGCTTACCGTTCAACCGATTAGACACTGCTTATATCAATACCATCCCTGCTGAAGACGAGCCGAACTATCCTGGCGACCTTCATATGGAGCGTAAGCTGCGCGCTTTGATTCGTTATAATGCGCTTGCGATGGTGATGCGTGCCAATCAAAATGACGATGAGCTTGGTGGTCACTTGGCGACATTCGCATCATCTGCGACACTCTATGAGACAGGTTTTAACCATTTTTGGCGTGCGCCTGATGAGAACTTTGGCGGCGACATGATCTATTATCAAGGTCACGGCGCACCAGGTATGTACGCACGTTCATTTCTAGAAGGGCGCTTGAGCGAAGACCAGCTCAAAAACTTCCGCCGTGAAGTTGGCGGCAAAGGTCTATCAAGCTACCCACACCCATATCTGATGCCTGACTACTGGCAATTCCCAACGGTATCGATGGGTCTTGGTCCATTGATGTCAATCTATCAAGCACGCGCGCAAAAATACCTGACGCACCGCAGCCTAATCAAAGACGAAGATCGAAAAGTATGGGCGTTCTTAGGCGATGGCGAGACGGACGAACCTGAAAGCTTGGGCGCGATCTCTATGGCAGGCCGTGAAAAGCTTGATAACCTGATCTGGGTCATCAACTGTAACTTACAGCGCCTAGACGGTCCTGTGCGCGGTAACGGTAAAATCATTCAAGAACTAGAATCTGTATTCCGCGGCGCAGGTTGGCGAGTGATCAAGGTAATCTGGGGTGATCATTGGGATCCACTACTTGCCAAAGACACCTCAGGCGTACTAAAACACCGCATGGAAGAAGTGGTTGATGGTGATTATCAGCTGTACGAAGCACGTGATGGTGCATTTACTCGTAAAGAGTTCTTTGGTAAATATCCAGAGCTAGAAGAGCTGGTAAAAGATCTGTCTGATGATGAGATTCAGCGTCTAAACCGTGGTGGCCACGACCCGAAAAAAGTCTATGCCGCCTATGCTGAAGCCATGAAAACCAAAGGCCAGCCAACTGTTATCCTAGTAAAAACAGTCAAAGGTTATGGTCTATCCAACCAAATCCAAGCGGTTAACAAAGCCCACCAAATCAAAAAACTTGACGAAAGTGGTCTAAAATACTTCCGCGATCGCTTCGATCTACCATTTACTGATGAAGATCTTAAGACACTGCCATTCTATCGTCCATCAGAAGATTCAGCAGAATACAAATACTTAATGGGTCGCCGTCAAGCACTGGGCGGACACTTGCCAGCTCGTCGTAGTGGTCACACACCATTACAAATCCCAGAGCTGTCCATCTTTGATCAAGTACTACAAGGCTCAAAAGGCAAAAAACAATCAACCACAATGGTATTCGTGCGTCTATTGTCAGCACTGCTAAAAGACAAAGCACTGAACAAATATGTCGTGCCTATCGTACCAGATGAAGCGCGTACGTTCGGTCTAGAAGGCATGTTCCGCCAGCTTGGTATCTATTCATCTGTCGGTCAAAACTATGTCGCCGAAGACGCAGAAGCCTTGATGGGCTATAAAGAAGCCAAAGACGGTCACATGCTAGAAGAGGGCATTAACGAAGCAGGTGCGATGAGTTCTTGGATTAGCCTTGCAACCAGCTACTCAACCAACGCCTTGCCGATGATTCCGATGTACATCTATTACTCAATGTTCGGCTTCCAACGTGTGGGCGACCTAGCTTGGGCAGCTGGCGACATGCAGGCACAAGGCTTCTTGTTCGGGGCTACCGCAGGTCGTACCACCTTGAACGGTGAAGGCTTACAGCACCAAGACGGACACAGCCACATTCTATTTGGCACTGTGCCTAACTGTGTTACATACGATCCTTGCTTTGGCTATGAGCTGGCGGTCATCATGCATGATGGTCTAAAACGCATGTATGGCGAAGGCGAGCGTGTGTACTACTACATCACTCTGATGAATGAGAACTACGAGCACGAAGCCATGCCACAAGGTGTCGAAGAAGGCATCAAACGCGGTATGTACCTACTAGAAGACAATGGCTCAAGCCAAGTTCAGCTTCTGGGCTCTGGTGTTATCCTACGCGAAGTTCAAAAAGCCGCTCGCATCCTTAATGATGACTTTGGCATCAAGGCAAACGTATGGAGCGTCACCAGCTTCAACGAGCTGACTCGTGATGGCATGGCATGCGATGACTACAATCGCCTGCACCCAACCCAAGAAGCTAAGACCCCATGGGTAACTTCACAGCTTGCTCCACATCAAGGCATCGTGGTCGCGGCAACTGATTACATGCGTAACTACTCAGAGCAAATCCGTGGCTGGCTACCTGACAGTCGCCCATACACCACTTTGGGCACGGATGGCTTTGGTCGTTCTGACAGCCGTGAGCAGCTGCGCAACTTCTTCCATGTTAATGCTGAACACATTGTCGTGGCGACACTGAAGAAGTTGGCTGACGAAGGCGAGATCGATGTTCGTCTGGTTCAAGATGCGATCAACAGCTTTGACATCGATGTCGATCAAGCGCCTGCATGGCAACCACAGCCGCATTATGATTATTTCCCAGATGCGCCTGCTGCTGCCGTCAACGAAAACCCAACGCCAGTTCCTGATTTTGTGGAAGATTCTGATGACGCCATCAGCAGTGAGGGGCGTGCTGAAGATAAAGCAGACGCACCGATTCTAAATGACAACAATGTCGCAGAACCTAAATAAGGAGACGATCAATGGAAATTAAAGCCCCTGATTTGGGTGTAGATAGTGCTGAAGTCGCCGAAATTTTGGTTAAAGTTGGCGACATCATCAACGAAAATGACAACATTGTCCTAGTAGAATCAGACAAAGCGTCGGTAGAAGTACCGTCGCCCGTCTCTGGCAAGGTAACCAGCATTGCCATCAATGTTGGCGACAGTGTTAGCGAAGGCAGCGTCTTACTTAGCGTTGAAGCTTCGGATAGCGCGGCAGCTTCTGAAAGCCCGAACGATGAACCAGCGAAGACATCAGAAGCACCAGCCCCTGCTCAAGAAGAGGCTAAGCCTGCCGAATCAGCTCAGTCTGCACCTGCTGGTGGTAACCAAACTCATAATCTACCTGATCTAGGTGTTGATAGTGCTGAGATCGCTGAGATTATGGTGAGCGTTGGCGATCAAGTAGAAGAGAATCAGCCACTGCTGTTGGTAGAATCTGACAAAGCATCGGTTGAAGTGCCAGCACCTGTCAGTGGTGTGGTCGAGTCAATCTTAGTCAATGCTGGTGATAGTGTATCTAATGGTCAAGCCTTTATCGTCATTAAGGCAGAAGGGGCGGCACCAGCACCTAAAGCAGAAGCTGCACCAAAAGATACACCAAAACAAGAAGCGCCAAAAGCACCTGCCCAAGATGAGTCGCCAAAACCTGCATCATCAAGCAGCGCCAAACTGCCAGAAGCAGAAGTTAACGCACGAGCTAAGGACGCTCACGCAGGGCCTGCGGTACGTAAGCTGGCGCGTGAACTGGGCGTGGACATCAGCACCGTCAAAGGTACAGCTGCCCACGGTCGCATCCTAAAAGAAGACCTATTCGGCTATGTCAAGTCGGTGATGACGGGTTCACAAGCTGCACCAAAAGCAGCACCTGCTGCAAGCGGTTCGGCGATCAGCTTGCCGCCACTGCCTGACATGAGCAACAAAGAAATCTGGGGTGAGATTGAGACAGCTGATCTAACGCGCCTACAAAAAGTCTCTATCCCACAGCTGAACCTAAACACGCTACTGCCACAGGTTACACAGTTTGATTTGGCGGACATTACCGACACTGAGGCCATGCGTAACGAGCTAAAAGCCGAGTTCAAGGCTCAAGGCGTAGGCTTGACCATTTTGGCGTTTATCGTTAAGGCGGTGGCGTATGCTCTGAACCAGCACCCTAAATTCAACAGCCATGTGTCGGATGACAACACCCAAATGATTATCCGTAAATCGGTGAACATGGGTATTGCAGTGGCGACTGATGATGGCTTGATTGTGCCTGTAATTCGTGATGCCCAAGCCAAAGGCATTCGCCAGCTTGCCATTGAGATTGGTGAGCTTGCCAAAAAAGCCCGTGACAAGAAACTGTCCGCCAAAGACTTGCAAGGTGCGTCATTCACCATTTCAAGCCAAGGCAACATGGGCGGTACTTACTTCACACCGCTTGTCAACCATCCGCAAGTGGCGATTTTGGGGATTTCTGAATCCACCTATCAGCCACGTTGGAACGGCAAAGAGTTTGAACCACGTCTTATGCTACCGTTGTCTCTATCGTACGACCACCGTACGATTAACGGAGCGGATGCGGCGGTGTTTACTCGCTATATTGCTAAGCTGTTGGCTGACCCGCGTAAAATCTTGCTTTAATAAAAACAAACAAAAAAGGTGGTGTCATACCGCCTTTTTGTGTATGGATGATTGTAAAATAGGCATTGTTTGGCTATACTAAATTTTTCGCCTGTAGAACAGGGTTATTGCAAGCGCATACTTTAATTCATCTATGAACGATAATGACACATACGAATAAGGAGTATCAGTGAGAGGATTATTAATAAGTGCCATCTTGATGGCTTTGGCGATGCCAAGTCATGCGATGAGCTTTACGCGTGGCGATATGATTGGTGATTGGTTATGCCAGACCGATTATCAAGGCGAAAAGAACACAGGTCTGATGCGTTACCACGCTGATGGCACAGCCGATGAATACAATGAGATAATATATCAAAGCCCATCTAGTCCCACATTAGAATTTATCGGATCACATTACAACTGGCGTCTAGAGGGTGATAAGCTGCATATGGATGGCTTTAATAGCTTGGCTTATTATGAGCAGTATTACTTCTTGCCAGGCGGGCTCGTCAGAGTAGATGACAGCGAAACCGCCGAATATCAAGAATACATCGTTGAAAGCTATCAACAGGACAATTGGCATTATGTGGCATTCGACGATAAAGACACGCATCGTTTTTATTTTGAAAATGGCTATGGCGGTGTTTGTAAGCGTTTAAAATAAATCAAGCTATACAAAGTATTTAATATATAATTATATTGTAATTACAATAAATTCTTTAATATATTAATCTTAGGAGTTATCATGACAACCTACACACCCCCAAAAGTTTGGGATGTTAATGCCATTAATATGGGCGGTAAATTTGGCGGCACGAACCGACCAACCGCGGGCGCACGACATGATCAGACATTGCCAAGGGGCGATAAGCCGTACCAGCTATACAGCCTAAATACCCCAAATGGCGTTAAGGTGAATATCATTCTAGAGGAATTAAAAGCTCAAGGCTTGCTTGATTTTGATGCTTACAAGATTGACATCATGGCGGGCGATCAGTTTGGCTCAGACTTCGTTGAGATTAACCCGAACTCAAAGATTCCTGCGCTTGTCGATCATACTGGCGATGATTCTGTGAGTGTTTTTGAAAGCGGGGCGATTTTGTTATACCTTGCCCAAAAATACGACCAGTTTTTGCCAAAAGATGCTGCCAAAAATGCTGAAGTATTGTCGTGGCTCATGTGGCAAATGGGTTCTGCGCCTTTTGTAGGTGGTGGATTTGGGCATTTTTATGCTTATGCGCCCGAGCCGATCGAATACGCCATCAACCGCTACACAATGGAAACTAAGCGCCAGCTTGATGTGCTAGATCAACACTTGGCAAACCACGATTACATCGCAGCTGACGAGTACAGCGTTGCGGATATGGTGATCTATCCTTGGTATGGCTGGTTGGTATTGGGCAAATTATACGTGACAGACAGCTATGATGCGGCGACTTTCTTAGGTGTGGATAATTATCCAAATGTCCAAAAATGGGCAAAACGCATCGCTGCTCGTGATGCCGTCCAGCAGGCCGAAAAATTAACCCTACAGCCGATCAATTAAACAAAAATCCGCTCAACAATGAGCGGATTTTTGTGGTTTATTAGAATTTATAATTCACGCCAAGACGAGTTGTGCTCTCGACACTACCATCGGTCATCGGGCTCTCTTTTTGGGCTGATGACAGCCATTCAAAGCGCTGATTGGCAAATAGGGCGATATTGTCGTTCATGTCATAATTGACCATCGCAGAGATAAATGGACTGATGCCGTCATCCGCTTGATAAGCCTGTACGCCAGTGCGTGCGCTTTCACGCTCAGTCACGCCATAGTAATAGTTGTTGTAGTTCTTGTCACGCCATGTCGCACCAAATGATGGATAAATGGTGAATTTATCGACATTAAAGCGGCTGACATGCGACAAGGTCACAGCCGTACCATCATGACGACCGCCAACATCGGTAGCAACCTTCGCCTTAATACCACCAATTGGTGTGATGTGCATGTAGCTGGCATGTGCTAGGACGGAAGCTTTACGCTCATCCAAGCCTTTAATTTCATCATCAGCATCATCTGGATCGAAGCTGCGCCCATCATAGCCAACGCCGATACGCGCATGATGCTTGCTGTCTTTATAAGGATAAAAGCCCAATTCTCCGCCTTCAATGTACCAGCGGTGATTATCATAAAAACCTTGTGGGGCGAAGCCAACAGTATTATCAGCTTTATAAGCGCTAACGGTGTAGCCGACATTCACACCAAGGCTAAGGCGTGCATCTGGATCGACAGGCAGGCTTTGGGCGTGGGCAGTAAGGCTTACAAAAGCTAAAACCAAAGCTGACGCGGCGAATTTTTTCATGATTAATTCCCAAATAAAGTAAATGAAATCAAAGCTATTA
>NZ_JAAELD010000093.1 GCF_024227015.1 Moraxella sp. | reverse complement strand
TTTGGGTTCATCGATGGCTAACATACGATCAGCCGTCACCCGATGAGCGACTTTTCTGGCTTGGGTTAAAGATCGTGCATTTGGGGCATAACTGATCGTTAATTCATCCAAAGCATAACGTTTGACACCGCCCTCTAATCTCCAAGCGGCGTGTAAGGGCAGTAAACCCAATAAGCCTACCGGGATCAGGGTGACTGTTGCTGATTTAGGCAAGGCATCAACCACGGGAGCCATGATATTTTGCCATAATAGTTCCGTGGTATTCTTTAGGCTTTCGTGCCATTTTTTTATGTAGTCATGTTCTTTTGGATGAGTACGCCAGTCATCATAACGTTGTAAATAAGCACTATAGGGAGCTTCTTCATTTTCTAAAGTTTCTAGGAGTGTTTCTTCGGTCAGTTCTGGTAGCCACACGGGCGTGATTTCGCCTTTTTCATTAACGAACAGTGCTAAACCACCCGCTTTTGTCACCGCTAAATAGACCAAATTCGCGCCTTTAGCCGCTGCGACAATATCCACAAATTCAGGTGCGGCGAGAAATTCGCCGTAGCCTTCGACTTGGCGGATAGCGGCAATGGTTTCATCCAGTGCTCGACGGGCAGCTTGTAAAAGGGTACGGACTTTTTCTGGG
>NZ_JAAELD010000092.1 GCF_024227015.1 Moraxella sp. | reverse complement strand
GATCAAACCGAACGTGTGCAGTTTCAAATCGGTAGTGTGTTCTAATGAAAGCGGTTAACATTAAAGCGTTGATTGATGCCATTGAGCTATATCAAGCAGTGCTCAATAAAGACGACTTGGCAGGCGTGGATAAATCTGTAAGCCGTGTGGCAGAATTAGGCAAGGCTTGCCCTGACAGTGTGTCTTTTTTATCCAATGGTAAATATCAAGATGAGTTACAAAACAGTCAAGCAGGCGTGGTGCTGATTTCTGAAAAATTTAGCCAACATCTAGCCACTGCCAATCCTGATACGCTGTTTATCATTGTCAAAGATGCTTATCTGGCTCATGCTAGCATCAGCACGTTGTTTGCTTATCAAGGCACGCATGGCATTCATCATACTGCCATTATTAGCTCAACCGCATACATTGGACAAAATGTTCATATCGGAGCGTATAGCATCATTGGCGATGATGTGGTGATTGGCGATGATGTGGTGATTGAGCGGTCTGTAACGGTTGATGCAGGCGTGCATATCGGGCGAGGTAGTTTTATCGCCAGCGGGGTAGTGATTGCTCATCATAGCATGATTGGCGAAAATGTACGCATTCACAGTCAGGCATCTATCGGCAGTGAAGGCTTTGGTTTTGCTCCTAAAAT
>NZ_JAAELD010000091.1 GCF_024227015.1 Moraxella sp. | reverse complement strand
ACCCGCGCTCAACGACGGTATAGGCGTTTATGCTGAAACCACTTGGCGTAGTCTTGTGGTTACATCCACTACTTTTTGTATTACGTAATCGATGTCTTCTTGGGTCGTAAAACGCCCCACGCTGAATCTAATTCCTGCATGCGCCAATTCGTTGCTGCGGCCAATCGCTTTCAGCACATACGAGGGCTCTAGACTCGCTGATGTACATGCCGACCCTGAAGATACAGCAATATCATTTAAGCCCATCATCAAGCTTTCACCGTCTACACCCGCAAAGCTCACATTTAAAATACCCGGGATACGCTGTGTGGCGTGCCCATTTAAATAGATATCGTCGAGCTGTTGAAGGCCTTGCCACAGCGATTCACGCAGCGCTAAAATGCGCGCACTATCCTCTTCTATTTTTGAAGAAGCTAGCGCGATGGCTTCACCCATTCCAACAATTTGGTGGGTGGCTAATGTACCCGACCGCATGCCGCGCTCGTGGCCCCCGCCATGAATTTGTGCAACCAGATTGATTTTAGGACGGCGACGCACATATAGTGCCCCCATACCTTTCGGGCCGTATATCTTGTGCGCCGATATAGACAGCAAATCTATAGGAAGCTCAGCTAAATCAATGGCAATTTT
>NZ_JAAELD010000090.1 GCF_024227015.1 Moraxella sp. | reverse complement strand
TTACCTGTATCTTGAGGCGGCACTGTCTGAATAAAGAGAGACGACGCGCCTAAATTCAACGTTTGACGTGCTTTATCTGTGAGGCTGCGCGCAATAATTAAAGGAATACGCCCACCTGCTTGTACTTCATCACGCATCGTGACAGGGCGCAGTTCAAAAGTGCTGACTTCTTCTTCCCCATTGACAATAGTACCTTTTTTGGGGTAAATCGTGATGACATCACCATGATTAAGTTTGCTGACATCGCATTCTATCGGCAACGCGCCTGAGTCTTCAGCGGTATTAAAGAAGATCGGTGCAATTTTGCCGCCGATAATCACGCCACCTTGACGCTTGTTAGGTACATAAGGAATATCTTGTCCAATATACCATAATACGGAGTTTATAGCTGATTTGCGCGATGAACCTGTACCGACGACATCGCCCACATAAGCGATTGGATGCCCTTTTTGTTTGAGCGTTTCTATCGCTTCCAACGCGCCATCCATCTTGTTAATGAGCATGGCTTTGGCATGTAGCGGAATATCGGGGCGACTCCAGGCTTCAGAGGCGGGGGATAAGTCATCTGTATTGGTTTCCCCAGGCACTTTGAATACAGTGACAGTAATAGACTCAGGCAATGGTGACTTAGCCGTGAACCATTTCGCCTCTGCCCAGGCATTCAGCACTTCTTGAGCCGCTTTATTGGTTTTAGCCTTTTCCACGACATTGT
>NZ_JAAELD010000089.1 GCF_024227015.1 Moraxella sp. | reverse complement strand
CTGCTACACAACACCTGTCAGAATTTCGCCAAAATTCGCTTTTTTGATGGGTTACATTCTAAAGAGTGCCTTTTTTGATCTAAGGAATAATTATGGACATTGGCACAGCATTACAGAGGGTAGGTGAACACAAACAACAGGGCGCGGGCAAATGGCGGGCGAGGTGTCCAGCGCATGGGGGCGATGATAAAAACCTAGAAATACGAGACGACGGCGGGCGGGCTTATTTCACCTGTTATTCTCATGGGTGCGACCATACGAAAATCTTGGAGGCATTGGGGGAGGAAACCCGCGAACCTGTGCCAGTGTCATCATACAAAAACGGAATGCCACCAATGCCAGACGCGCCACCGATGGAGGGGGAGTTGGTAGCCAGACCAAAGCAAAAGCCAAAAACAAAACCAAATTATAAAGAAGTCGCCCGATATGATTATACCGACGAAAGCGGCGGCTATATTTTCCATAAAGTCAGATTGGAAGATGCCGACGGCAACGCGGCCAAATCATTCAGAGCAAAGCGCGGGGATGATTGGAGCATAGGCGATGCACGGCGCGTTTTGTACAATCTGCCCGCCGTTATAGCATCGCCCCGCGTTTTTGTTGTGGAAGGGGAGAAAGACGCGGATCGGCTTAATTCGATGGGGTTGGTTGCGACTTGCAATTTTGACGGGGCGAGTATGGCAGCAAGTAAGCCAAAATGGTTAGAATCATACAATCAATTCCTTGCTGATAAAGTTGTATACATCATTCCAGATAATGACGAACAGGGACGCTCTCATGCCGACCATGTGAAAAGTAGCGTACAAGACATTGCAAAAACGGCCGTTATTGTCACCCTTGACACGGGCAACATAAAGGGCGGGGACGTTTCCGACTGGCTAGATTTGGGGAATACAAAACAAGAGCTAATCGAATTATGCGAACAGGTGCCAGAAAGCGACGGTGGTGATAATTCGTGGGGATTGCTTACCCTAGCCGATGCTCAAGAACCGCTTCCCCCTATCGAATATGTAGTTGATGGCATTATAGCGCGTGGGTCTCTTTCAATGTTTTATGGTGCGCCAGCATCATTCAAATCTATGATTGGCGGTGATTTATGTATG
>NZ_JAAELD010000088.1 GCF_024227015.1 Moraxella sp. | reverse complement strand
ATCAAACCCTTGTCAATAATAAGGTTTTTGGGATGGTAATCCTAGTTGTTGATGGGCGTATTGGCGGAATCATAATGTTCTGATAAAATAAGAAAATCAAAATAAGACGGCGTATTTATAAGTCGGCCCATAACATAATAAAGAGAAATCATGGATTTATTTGCAGGTGATACAATATCCCCAAGCGAGCTGATCGAAGATGGGAAGTTTATCAATACCGACTTTACCGCTTATCTGAACGATGATGGCAAAGGCGTGGTTATTGTGGTGCCATTTGGTAGATTATATTATTCGCCGTGTTATTTTGATAAAAAATTCTGTGATTACTATTTGGCTTATTTATTGGCAGAGGGCAATATCAACTGGCAACAAGACACCATTAATATGTATGATAAAACGCACCCAATTCCCCGCCTGTCGGCATGGTATGGTGATAAGGATTGCCCTTATGCATATTCGGGCATTAGCCTCATGCCAAATGCTTGGACGGACGAGCTTCTCACCATCAATCAGGCGTTATTTGATGTTTGTAAAAGGCGGTTTAATAGCGTGCTTTTAAATCATTATCGTACGGGTGATGATTATATTAGCTGGCATAGCGATGATGAGTCAGAGCTTGGGGCAAATCCTTTGATAGCGTCGGTAAGTTTTGGGCAGACCAGACGATTTTTATTAAGGCTTAAAGACAATCATGCGGTAAAATTAGAATTGCCTTTATATCATGGCAGTCTGCTTGTCATGGCAGGGCAGATTCAGCACCATTGGCAACACAGCATACCCAAGCAAAAGCGAGTGCAGGGCAGTCGGGTAAATTTGACGTTTAGAAACATCAAAATACGCCAATAGCCCAATGCTCCACGTGTCGCCTAAGCCCAAATCACACCCAATGCCAAACCCTGACAAATGGGTGGTATTTTTTAAAAAAATGTTGGTTATGGCAAATATTTTTTTGAAAATATGTCATTTTTCGGTTATCATACAAAGAGTAAATTTGGGCAAGATTGCCTTTAAAATCAACGTCTAGGCACTTGATAATTATTGCAATAATGAAAATCATTGTCAAGCACTTATGACCTACTATCATGGAGAATTGCTATGTCGCAAATGCTAACCGAATACAGAGCCCACGTCGCCGAGCGTGAAGCCTTAGGCGTACCCCCACAGCCATTGACCGACGCACAGACAGCAGATCTGGTAGAACTACTAAAAAACCCACCAGCTGGCGAAGAAGAATATTTGGTTGATCTATTAGAGAACCGCGTACCAGCAGGTGTTGACCAAGCTGCCTACGTTAAAGCTGCTTTCTTGAATGCCATTGTTAAAGGCGAAGCGACTTCACCACTAATCACCAAAGAGCGTGCAGTATATCTACTAGGCACGATGCTTGGCGGTTATAACGTTGCGCCATTGGTTGATCTACTAGACAATGCTGAGCTTGGTGGATTGGCTGCTGAAGCACTGAAGAAGACTCTGCTTGTATTCGATGCTTTCCATGATGTAGAAGAAAAAGCTAAAGCAGGCAACGCCAACGCTAAAGCAGTACTAGAATCATGGGCAGAAGGCGAGTGGTTCACCAGCCGCCCAGACGTGCCTAGCGAGATGACCATTACTGTATTTAAAGTAACTGGCGAGACCAACACAGACGACCTATCTCCAGCTCAAGATGCATGGAGCCGTCCTGACATTCCACTACACGCCAACGCCATGCTAAAAAATGCCAGAGACGGCATTAACCCAGAGAAAAATGGTGAAGTTGGTCCACTAAGCCAAATCAAAGAATTGATTGCCAAGGGTAATCCTGTTGCCTATGTGGGCGACGTTGTGGGTACAGGTTCTAGTCGTAAATCAGCGACTAACTCTGTGTTATGGTTCTTCGGTGACGACATTCCGCACATCCCTAACAAGCGTGACGGCGGTGTGTGTCTGGGTGGTAAGATCGCTCCGATTTTCTTCAACACCATGGAAGACGCAGGCGCGCTACCTATTGAGATCGACGTTGCTGACATGAACATGGGCGACGAAGTTACCCTAAAAATCGACCACGATACCGCAACTGTGACCGCATTCAAAAACGGTTCACAAATCGCTGAGTCTAAACTAAAAACGCCTGTACTACTAGACGAAGTACGTGCTGGCGGTCGTATTAACCTAATCATCGGTCGCAACCTAACAGGTAAGGCGCGTGAAGCGCTAGGTCTAGAGCCATCTACTCTATTCCGCACCCCAGATCAACCTGCTGACACCGGTAAGGGCTTCACCTTAGCTCAAAAAATGGTTGGTCGTGCATGTGGTCTGCCAGAAGGTCAAGGCATCCGCCCAGGCACCTACTGCGAGCCTAAGATGACTACTGTTGGTTCACAAGACACCACAGGTCCGATGACTCGTGACGAGCTAAAAGACTTGGCGTGCCTAGGCTTCTCATCCGACCTAGTGATGCAGTCGTTCTGTCACACCGCAGCTTATCCTAAGCCGATTGACGTGGTAACTCACCACACGCTACCTGATTTCATCATGAACCGTGGCGGTGTGTCTCTACGCCCAGGCGACGGCGTTATCCACTCATGGCTAAATCGCATGCTGCTGCCTGATACCGTAGGTACTGGTGGCGACTCACACACTCGTTTCCCAATCGGTATCTCATTCCCAGCAGGTTCTGGTCTGGTAGCGTTCGCTGCTGCAACTGGAGTTATGCCACTTGACATGCCTGAGTCTGTACTTGTTAAGTTCAAAGGTAAAATGCAACCTGGTATCACACTTCGTGACCTAGTGCATGCTATCCCTTACTATGCAATCCAAGCAGGCGACCTAACTGTTGAGAAAAAAGGTAAGAAAAACATCTTCTCTGGCCGCATCCTAGAGATCGACCTCACCGAGATGGAAAACGACCTAACTGTTGAGCAGGCATTCGAACTATCTGATGCGTCTGCTGAACGTTCAGCTGCCGGCTGTGCGATCACTGTATCAGAAGAGAAAGTGGCTGAATACCTACGCTCTAACATCGTCATGCTAAAATGGATGATCGCTGAAGGCTATGGCGACGCTCGTACCCTAGCTCGTCGTGCTGAGAACATGCAAAAATGGCTAGACAACCCAAGCCTGCTAAAAGCTGACGCTGATGCAGAATACACCAAAGTGTATGAGATCGACCTAGCTGACATCAAAGAGCCAATCCTATGCTGCCCGAACGACCCTGATGATGCTAAGCTACTATCAGAAGTTGCAGGCGATAAGATTGATGAGGTATTCATCGGTTCGTGCATGACCAACATCGGTCACTTCCGCGCCGCAGGTAAGCTTCTGTCTGAAGTGCCAGCAGGCAGCCTGACCACTCGTCTGTGGATCGCGCCACCTACCAAGATGGACGAGAAGCAGCTGATGGATGAAGGTTACTACAACACCTACGCACAAGCAGGTGCACGTACTGAGATGCCTGGCTGTTCACTATGTATGGGTAACCAAGCTCGTATCGCTCCTAACTCTACAGCGGTATCGACCTCTACTCGTAACTTCCCGAACCGTCTGGGTCAAGGTGCGAACGTTTACCTAGCTTCTGCTGAGCTTGCGTCTGTCGCTTCTGTTCTTGGTAAACTGCCAAGCGTTGAAGAGTACATGGCGTACGCAGGTAAGCTTGAGTCTATGGAAGCCGAAGTTTATAACTACCTAAACTTCGACCAAATGAGCGAGTACACCGAGAAATCAGACAAAATCAGCGTAGCACAACTTGCCTAATCTGATTTGATCAAAAAACACCGTCAAGCGATTGGCGGTGTTTTTTTTATTTGGGTGTATTTTAAGCAATCTTTTTAGATTTTAACCATAAAAATCCTTGCCAAATATCCCTTGTGTGTTATAATTTGCCACTTTTTGAATTTTAATGAGTTTACATTTGTTTTTAATTTTCGAAAGTATTGCCGTGCAAGCGGTTGAATTGCCTTATTTTATCTCCATATAGACAGTAGGGTAATTGCTCTTGCAAAACTGGTGTGCAATGGATTTTTCTTAACTATCATTCCTAACTTCATTGAACCACACGCCGAACGTCGCCAAACCTTGTTAAACCCAAATTTTATTGATTAAATTGGGTTTGGGTTTAGGGATGGACATTCATCAAGTCGTCATTATGATTTGTTATTGTCTGTTCATAGGTTTTTCTTTTAACCCTTATCTGAGATGGTAATCCGATATGAGCGTTCATTCTGTAAATCATGCCCCTGTAACTCCCAAAGACGGTGCAACCAACGACTACTACTTGACTCGTCAAAACCAGATGGAGTCAAATGTCCGTAGCTACCCCCGCAAACTCCCCCTAGCCATTGCCAAAGCACAAGGTTGCTGGGTGGTGGACGTAGAAGGCAACGAATACCTTGACTGCCTAGCAGGAGCAGGGACACTTGCCCTAGGACACAATCACCCTGCCACAATCAACGCCATTAAAGACGTGCTAGAAAGCGGTTTGCCACTGCATACCCTTGACATCACCACGCCGATTAAAGACGCATTTACCGAAAAATTGTTGTCATTTTTCCCAAAAGATTTTGTCTTGCAGTTTTGTGGTCCAACAGGGGCGGACGGTACAGAAGCCGCCATTAAACTTGCCAAAACCTACACAGGGCGTGATAATGTCATCGCATTCTCGGGCGGTTATCACGGCATGACGCACGGCTCGCTTGCAATGACAGGTAACTTGTCTGCCAAAGAAAAAGTCGGTAATCTCATGGCGGGCGTACAGTTCATGCCGTATCCGCACGAATACCGTTGTCCGCTTGGGCTTGGCGGTGAAGCTGGCGTGGACGCATTGACTTACTATTTCGAAAACTTCATCGAAGACGTAGAAAGCGGCGTGGTCAAGCCTGCTGCCGTTATCCTAGAAGCCATTCAAGGCGAAGGCGGTGTCGTCCCTGCTCCCAAAAAATGGCTCCAAAAAATCCGTGAAGTTACTGCAAAACATGACATTGTGCTAATCCTAGATGAAGTGCAAGCAGGCTTTGCCCGCTCTGGCAAGATGTTCGCCTTTGAACACGCCGAAATCGTCCCTGATGTGGTCGTGATGTCTAAGGCGGTGGGCGGTGGTTTGCCCCTTGCGGTGCTTGCCATTAACAAAAAATTTGACGCATGGTCGCCAGCAGGTCATACAGGTACTTTCCGTGGCAATCAGCTAGCCATGGCGGCAGGTTATAATGTGTTAGATCAAATCACAAACAACAACCTTGCCGAAAATTCACGCATTCAAGGAGAGTTTTTGCGTGATGAACTGCGTAAAATTGTACAAGAATTCCCCTGTATCGGTCATGTGCGTGGACGTGGTCTCATGACGGGTATTGAGATTGTGGACGAGCGTAAATCCGCCGACCATATGGGGTCATACCCTGCCGACAGTGAGCTTGCGGTCGCTATCCAAAAAGCGTGCTTTGATAATAAGCTGTTATTGGAGCGTGGTGGTCGTGGCGGCACGGTGGTGCGTTTGCTTTGCCCGATTACCATTACTCGTGAAGAGTGTGAAGAGGTCATCACTCGCTTTAAAAAGGCGGTGGGGGAAGCGGTGAAAGCGGTTCGTGGCTAACACCCCCTAATCTAAAAGACCAAATCAGATTGGGTGTTGCCTGATTTGGTTTGGTTTTTTGTTTTAAAAGATAAAATTGGGTGCTATAAATGTCAATGGCGTAGGGGTGAATCACATTCGCCCAAAATGCACATTCATGATAAACATTTAAAACACCAATCAAAAGGAAAAAAATAATGTCAAACCTATCCAAGCACCGCCAAGCCTTATTTTGTAATGACAGTCAATCAATCGCCGATTATGAACGTGCGATGACGGACGCTGTCAAAGCGGTAACGGCATGGCTCCAAAACGACAAAATGTACACAGGCGGTAGCATTAAAGAGCTACGCTCGCAAATCGCCTTTAACCCTGCCAAAGACGGCTTGGGCGTGGATAAGGCGTTGGAGCGGTTGGTGGAGCTGTTTTTAAACAAAAGTTTAAAAGTTCATCATCCCCATTCATTGGCTCATTTGCACTGTCCTACCATGGTAACATCGCAAATTGCCGAAGTGCTGATTAACGCCACCAACCAATCTATGGATTCATGGGATCAGTCGCCAGCAGGCTCGCTTATGGAAGTTCAGCTCATTGACTGGTTACGCCAAAAGGTTGGCTATGGGGCAGGGCAGGCAGGCGTGTTCACATCAGGCGGTACGCAGTCCAACCTTATGGGCGTACTGTTGGCTCGTGATTGGGCGATTAGCAAACATTACCAAGACGACAACGGCAAAGCGTGGTCAGTGCAGCGTGATGGTGTGCCAAACGATGCGATGAAAAAAGTCAAAGTGTTATGCTCGGAAAATGCCCATTTCTCCGTACAAAAAAACATGGCGATGATGGGCATGGGCTTTCAATCAGTGGTTACCGTGCCTGTCAATGACAACGCCCAAATGGATACCAATGCCCTAGCCGACATCATGGCGGACTTGCACGCCAAAGGCAACATTGTGGCGTGTGTCGTGGCAACGGCAGGAACGACCGACGCAGGGGCGATTGATGACATCAAAGCAATCCGCGCCTTGTGCGACAAATTCGGAGCGTGGCTACACGTTGATGCGGCGTGGGGTGGGGCGTTGCTACTGTCCAACGATTACCGCCATATGCTAGACGGCATTGAGCTGACCGATTCGGTAACGCTTGATTTTCATAAGCACTATTTCCAAAGCATTTCTTGCGGTGCGTTCCTGCTAAAAGATGAGCAAAATTACCGCTTTATGCACTATGAAGCCGAGTATCTAAACTCTGCCTATGATGAAGAGCATGGCGTGCCAAACTTGGTGTCAAAATCCTTGCAAACCACTCGCCGATTTGATGCGTTAAAATTGTGGTTCACGGTGGAGGCGTTGGGCGAAGAGCTGTACGGCTCAATGATTGACCACGGGGTAAATCTGACAAAACAGGTGGCGGATTATATTCGCAATACGGACGGTTTGGAATTGCTTGTTGAGCCACAATTTGCGTCTGTGTTGTTCCGTGTCGTACCAACTGGTTATCCTGATGAGTTTATTGATAGCCTAAATCAAAATGTGGCGGACGAGTTGTTTGCCCGTGGGGAAGCGAACATTGGCGTAACTCGTGTGATCGATAGCCGTCAAAATGTGCAATCGTTAAAAATGACGACATTAAGCCCAATCGCCACGCTTGAAAACGTGCAAGCCCTGCTATCGCAAGTGCTGGCAGAAGCCGAGCGTATCAAAGATGATATTAAAAATGGCACTTATACCCCGCCGATTGATTGATTTGTACAAACAAAAAAACCGCTCATTTGAGCGGTTTTTTATGGGTATAAATTAGCAATTAGTGGCTTTGGAACCAGCGATTGGCGCTGTTTTTGGCTTTTTCAATGTCGCTTGATGATAGGTTTAGGGCAAGCTGACCGATCTTGGCTTGAGCTTTACCGCGGATGTTATCGTCTAGCATGCCATCACGGCTAGATAGGTCGTACCATTTGTAGGCGTCAACAAGGCGCTGCTGTCTTTCGTCGATCATCGCTAGGGCATAGCTTGCACGGTTATCGCCTAGGTGTGCCGCACTCTCTAGCCATTTACGACCAGTCGCCATGTCAGCCTTCACGCCTTCACCGCGCAGATACATGATGCCAAGGTTTAGCTGTGCAGGGGCGATGTTTTGCTCGGCGGCACGCGTGTACCAGTAGGCAGCGCGATTGGCGTCTTTTTGTACGCCTTCACCTTTTTGTAGGCGTTTGGCTAAGAAAAACTGCGCGTGATGATTGCCTTGAGAGGCTTGTGAAGTTAGGCTTGCGATGTCCATGGTCTCAAAGCGCGAATTCGATGATGGGTTTTGTGCGCTTGCAAGCGTTGCTGTTCCTAGGATGGTTGAAAGTAAGACGGCTTTTAGGACTTTCATGGTAACTCCACTGATTTTTTAAAATAAAAATGACTTAATGGCTGATAAGTCATAAAAATGGGGTGCTCTAAATATTTAAGCATACCTGAGCTATATTAACATCTTGATTCGATAAACTCAATCAAACAGATGTTACAAAATGGCAAATAAACTTACTAAATTGCATTTCTATGCCTGCTAAGCATATTATTTTAGGTGCGTGCCACGCGAAACACCGCCACATCCGCCAGGAGATTCGGGGCTTTTTTGACTATTTTATCACGGACAAAGGCAGGGATTTTGGGGTTGGGGTTGTCCCACAGGGCGACTGTATCTAAAATGCGAATGTTGTTGTCGTGGCACAGCCGTTCAAAATCCTTAAAGGTGCAAAGATGAATGTTGGGCGTGTTGTACCATTGGTGGGGTAGGGTCTCACTCATCGGCATGATGCCCTTAATGCCAAGATAAATGCGGTTTTGCCAATAGGCAAAGTTTGGAAAGGTGACAATGCCAAATTTGGCAACACGGAGCATGTCGTTTAGCAAGGTTTCAGGATTTTTGACCGCTTGCAAGGCACGAGCCATGACCACAGTATCAAAGCTGTTGTCAGCAAAGCGAGCCAAGCCGTCATTTAGGTCTTGCTCCACGATGTTTAGCCCTTTGGCAATGCCTTCATTGATTTTGTCAGGGTCAATCTCAATGCCATAGCCAAACACGCCCAGACGTTCTTGCAGATGAGCCAATAGTGTGCCGTCCCCACAGCCCAAATCCAGAACCTTTGAGTTGGGTTTTATCCATTTTTCGGCAAGTTGGTGGTCGATGTTGTTCATGAGTTTCCTTATTTTATTGTCTTGCCAATTGTGAAATCTCTTGGGGCGTGATGTCGCCTTGGGTTTGACGTGCGATAATGTGGGCGTTCAAAAAACCCCGAACGGCAGTCGTATAACGTGGAATATCAAACAAAAACGAATCATGCCCGTGCGGTGCGTCCACATTGACAAAGCTCACTCGCTTGTCGTTTGCCATTAAAGCATCCACAATCTCCACCGACCGCTCAGGCGTGAACCGCCAATCGGTCGTAAAGGAGACGATGAGAAATTGGCATTGGGTGCGGGCAAGCGTTTGCTTTAAGGCTTCTTTTTCGTCCAGCTCATCCTTCGTATAATCCCGTGTCGGGTCAAAATAGTCCAAGGCTTTTGTCATGAGTAGATAAGTGTTGGCATCAAAGTTTTTACTAAACCGTTCGCCTTGATAACGCAGGTAGCTTTCTACTTGAAATTCCACATCAAAGCCGTACATGAATTTTCCTGATTTTAAGTCCCGCCCAAATTTGGCTTTCATCGCCTCTTCGGTGATGTAGGTGATATGCCCCACCATGCGAGCGAGTATCAGCCCACGTCTGGGGTAGGTGCCATGTTTGAGGTACCAGCCGTCATGAAAATCGGGGTCAGATAGGATAGACTGGCGAGCGACTTCATTAAAGGCGATGTTTTGGGCGGACAGCTTGGGCGTGCTGGCGATGATGACGGCACGTTCTAGTCGGTCGGGATAATCCACCGACCATTGCAAGGCTTGCATACCGCCCATACTCCCACCGACAATGGCGTGCCATTTAGCAATGCCTAGGCGGTCGGAGAGCATGACTTGGGTTTTTACCCAGTCCTTTATCGTGATAAGCGGAAAATCCGCCCCCCAAATCTCGCCTGTGGCGGGATTAACAGTTGTCGGGCCCGTGGAGCCGTGGCATGAGCCGATGTTGTTTAGGCACACCACAAAAAATCGGCTCGTGTCTATCGCTTTGCCATTGCCAATCAAATTATCCCACCAGCCAGCCTTGGTATCATTCTCGCTGTGATAGCCTGCGGCGTGGTGCGAGCCTGATAGGGCATGGCAGATTAAAATGGCGTTGGACTTGTCGGCATTTAGCTCGCCATAAGTCTCGATGACTAGGTCAAATGACGGCAATACCCGCTCGCATTCTAAGGTCAATGGCTCATCAAAATGCAAGGTTTGAGGTGTTACGATACCGACAGAAGCGGGGTCTAAATGGGGAGGTGTGTTATTATCTTGTTCGCTCACGATCGTTCCGTTCATTGTTGTTTTTGTTAATAAAATAAATAGGTGCCAGCTAGTAACTGACACCTATTTATTTTAGCATAATTTTGACAAAAATTCTTGCCGCTAAAATACCAAACTCTCTACATCGAACTAACGATAATCCGTCAAATCCACCACTGTATCACAATAATGCCGTGTCAAATCGTGGTCGTGGCTCACCATGACGAGCGTGCAGTTTTGGGTGCGACAGGCGTGCGTGAGTAAATCTAATGTGGTTTTTTGGGTAATGGGGTCTAGGCGGTTGGTGACTTCATCGGCAAACAGTAGCACAGGTTTCATCATCAAGGCTCGCATGATGGCAATGCGTTGAAGCTCGCCCCCAGAGACACTCTCGCTTGTACGGTGTAGTAGGTCGGGGTGGAGCTGTAAGGCTTCCATGAGCGGGGCGATTTGTGATTTATCAAGGTTATGGCGTTTGACCACGTCATCGATAAGCGTGCCTAGCGTGATGTTTTGGGCGAAAGCGGACGGTGGGTCTTGGTAGAGTTTTAGCGCTTGGTGGCGTTTGGGCTTGGTGTGCCATGTCATACTCCCTTTGGACGGGGTAATAAGACCGCAAATGGCGTCCCCGAGTGAGCTTTTGCCGATACCGCTATCGCCGATGAGTCCCACCGCTTGCCCTGTGTGGAGTGTGATGTTAAGCCCGCTAAACAGCTCTTTGTTGCCACGACTGATGGCCACGTCTTTTAAGGTCAAAAGGGGTGACTCAGCAGGCGTGATGTCCGCCTTTGTCCATGTGGCAGGGTTGGCACTCATCAGCTCTTTGGCGTAGTCGGATTTGGGATTTTGTAGGACATCGGTGGCTTGCCCTTGCTCTAAGAGCTTACCTTTTTTCATGACCATAAGCAGGTCGTTATCGCCACTTAGACGGTTGGCGACTTCGATGTCATGCGTGATGGTCAAAAGGCAGCCGCCTTGTTTGGCGACTTGGGCGAGCATGTCCACGACAGCGATTTTATTGGTGTGGTCAAGCCCTTTTGTGGGTTCATCGGCGATAACCATGTACGCCCCACTTACGGTGGCAGACGCAAAGGATGCACGTTGTGCCATGCCCCCTGACAGCTCATGGGGGTAGTAGTCTTTGGCGTGGGCTAAGGAGAGTTGCTCTAAGGTGCGTAGGGTGGCGTCTTTGGCGGCAGAGTTATCGGTTCGTTTGACAAAATGCAGACTCTCCCAAATCTGGCGAAACACCGTCATGGTGGGGTCAAGCGAACGCACTGGCTCTTGGGGGAGCATGGTCAAATCACGCCCCCACAGCTTGGCAAATTGATGTTCATCAAGCTCGCCTTGTCCGTCATGGAGCGTTTTGCCGTTGATGAGAATTTGTCCTTTGACTGTCAAGCCCTTAGGCAATGCCCCCATGACCGCTTGAGCAAGCAGGCTTTTGCCCGAGCCTGTCTCACCTAAGATGGTCAAATTTTGCCCCTTTTTTATGCTAAGGCTAATGGGCTCAACTAAGGTAGCACCGTCTGTGGTGTGGACGGATAAGTTATTGATTTGGATTAAAATATCTTGTGATGGTTGGGTGTTTTGCATGACTAGCCGTCCTGTTTGCCTGATAATAATTGAAATGAAAGCACGAGTAAAAACACGGTGATAATCGGCAAAAAGAACACCAAAGGCGCTTCATAATAATAAGGAAACAGTTCGGTCATCATCAGACCCAGCTCGGCGGTCGGTGGTTTAAGACCGACATTGACAAAGCCAAGCGTGGCAAGGGCTAGCACCGCATTACCCGCCCCAAATGCCGAGAGTGTCCACATGACAGGGGCAAGCCGTGGCAGATAGTGGCGTTTGATGATGTACCACAGCCCCATGTCCATGAGTGTACTGGCTTGTACTTCGCTTGATTTGCGTAGGTTTAGGCTCATCGCACGGGTCATCTTAAAAAACTCCACCCACATGACAAGTGATACGCCCAGATACAGTGACCAAAAACTGTTGGGGGCGATAGACGCAAACAGTAGGATAAACAATAAACCAGGCAATGCCATGATACAATCACAGATAAAGTTAAAAAACTTATCCAAAATCCCCCCAAAAATCCCCGCCAGCAAGCCAAACAGTAGCCCAAAGATGAGCGACACCCCCACTGAGCCGACAATGAGCGAAAAAGACAAGCGAATGGCGGACGCCAGTCGCGCCATCATATCACGCCCTAGATGGTCAGTACCAAAGGGGTGTTCGCCACTGGGGGCAGATAGGATAACATCTAGGTTTTGCAGTGCCATGTCATGGGGGCGTACGAGTGGACTACCATAGGCAAAGATGAGGAGTGCCGCCAAGATGATAAGTCCGATAAGCTGAGTGGGGGTTAGGTTTTTTAAGTATTTCATCATAATATTGGCAAATTGATAACGGGGTTTGGCAAATGCTGATAGGGCTTAGTGAGCTTCATAACGGGGGTCAATGTAGCGATTGATGACATCCAAGATGGCGTTTAACACCACGAACAGCCCGCCCATGACCAAAGCCGAGCCTTGTATCATTGGAATGTCTCGGGCTATGATGGCGTGAACTAGGGCGTGACCGATACCCGGCCATGCAAACAGGCTCTCCACGATGACCACGCCTTCGATGAGATAGATGAGCTGCACCCCATGATAGGCGACAATGGGAATGGCAATGTTACGCACGCCATGCCGTCTAAATGCCTGCCAAGGAGTTAGCCCCTTTAATTTGGCAAATTCATAAAACGTAGAATCAAGCACCGCCACTGCCGCATTACGACTGACCCGAATGGACACCGCCGACAGACCCAAGGCGAGTGTGAGAGCAGGCAGGATGTAGTTAATCGGCTTGCCGTAGCCGATGGCAGGTAGCCATTTTAAATGCACCGCAAAAATGGTGATGAGTAGCACGCCAATGATAAAGGCAGGGGCGGAGCGGAGCAGTGTGGCGATAAATAAGGTAAAACGGTCAAAGACCCCATTAGGTCGCAGGGCAGAGAGTATGCCTATCGGTGGGGCGATGATGAGCGAGATAATCAAAGCGACAAAAGCCAACGCCAGCGTGTGCCCAAACTGGTGAGCTATCTCGCCCCACACGCTTACCCCACTGACGAGCGAATTACCCAAATCCAAGCGGAGCAGGTCGCCAAACCATGCTATATACTGCTCATACCATGGCAAATCAAGACCCAGTTCGGCTCGCACTTGGTCGGCAGAGCTTGCCGTTACTTGGTCGTAGCCATAGCGAGACGCAGCGATACGATACGCCATGTCGCCGGGCAGGCTTCGCATAAGAACAAAGGTCAAAGTGCCGACCGACCAGACGACCAAGAGCAGTTGGATAAGCCGTGATGTGAGTAGTTTTAGCATAATGATGTGGTTACCAGAAACTTAGGCATGAAGCGAAAAGAGGGTCAAAAACAAGGCAAAGAGCGATGGTGTGTCGCTCTTTGGGTGTCATGGCGTATTACCATTTAAGCTGATTTAGGTTGTATTTACGCTCAAAGGGGTCAAGCGTCAAGCCTTGTAGCGACTTGTGAGCGGACGCACTTTGTTGGTAGTACACGACAGGAATAAGCGGACGCTCATCTGCCAAAATGGTGGCGACTTGTTTTTTGAGTTCATCTCGCTTGACATTATCGGCTGTGGTGGCGATGTCATGCAAGGCTTGGGTAAGCGTAGAGTTTTGGTAATTCATCACGCCCCAGTCGCTGCCTTGTGGGCTTAGGTCGGATTGTAGTGAAGCCAATGGGTCTGGGGTGTTGCCGTAGTTACGAGCGTACAGAGCCATTTGCAGTGAGCCGTCTTGATGAGCCTTGGGAATTTCTGATGAGTTGGTGATATTAACTTGTAAATCCACGCCGATTTTACGCCATTGGTCTTGCAAGGCGGTGGCGATAAGCGGTAACTCTGGGCGGTCAGAGAAGGTGATGAGCGATATGGTAAAGGGCTTGCCGTCTTTTTGTAGCACGCCATTTGCCCCTTCGGTAAAGCCATTGGCAAGCAGCTTGGCTTTAATGGCAGGATAATTAGGAGTGGATTTTGCCACGCCTGCCTGCCAACCGCCAAACATGGGCGGTAGTAGCTCATACGCCCCCGCGTCGCCAATGCGTAGCACCGATTTGGCAATGGCTTCACGGTCTATGGCATCAGATAGGGCTTGGCGGGTGGTTTTATCGGCAAAGAGCGGGTTGGCGATGTTCATCTTAATGGCGATGGTACGAGCGAGCGTTTGGGTTGCCACTTGTAGGTCGCTGTTGTTTTGTAGGCGTTTTAGACTGGCACTGTCTAGGGTGTACACCAAATGGTCATCGCCACTTTCCACGAGCAGAGTACGGGTCTCACTGCGAGAGTTGGCAAGGTAGTTAATGCGATTGATGTGGGCTTTTTGTCCCCAATAGTCGGCATAAGCGGACTGCTCAATCTTTTGTGGTGGCTCAACCTTATCCGCCCGATACGCCCCTGTGCCGATGATTTTGGTGGCTTGCCCTTTGTCATCAAAAGACGCAGGGGCTAGGATAATGGCGGTGGCGTGTGTCAAATAAGAAGGTAGGGTGGTCAAAGGCTCGGCAAGATTGAATTCTACCGTTTTATCATCAACTGCCTTGATAAGCTCGATATTAGCACTTTCTAGGGCGGTGGGCTTGTTTAGGGCAAGCGTTAGGCTGTTTACCACTTCTTTGGCGGTCATCGGCGTGCCGTCATGGAATTTGACATCATCACGCAACGTAAACACCCATGTTTTGCCGTTGTCTTTTGTTTCCCATTTTTCAGCTAGGGCAGGGATAATCGCTCCCTTGTCGTCCACGTCCACCAGCGTCTCGCCAATACCCATACGTTGATAGACAAAGCCTGACGTACTGGGGTCGGCATTGGTAATTTCCCAAGGGGTAACGACTGTGAGTGTCTTATCGCTCGTGGCAGGCGTGGTGTTGTCTGTGGCGGTAGTCGCCTTGTCTTCATTACCGCAGGCGGTTAAGCTGATGAGAGCGATCACAAGGGCTGTAGGGCGTAGCCAATTGGTGGTTTTCATAAAATTATCCCGTGAGAGTATAAAAAATTTGGCTTATGTTATTCTATAACAAGATAAATTGCAAGCAGAATGTGATGCTACTTAACAATGCAAATAAGAATATTTGTTATCTATGAATGCGTTAATTGATAAAATAAACTGCTATTTTTGCCAAAAAATGTTAAACTAAACCAAATTTTTAAATGATAAACATTCATGAAAACCGCCATTATTCTTGTGAACTTAGGTACGCCAGACGAGCCCACACCTCAAGGTGTACGCCGCTATTTGCGTGAGTTCTTGTCCGACACTCGTGTGATTGAGATTCCGCCATTTATTTGGCAAATCATCTTAAACCTATTCGTATTGACCACGCGTCCCAAGCGAGTGGCTCATGCTTATGAAAGTGTCTGGACAGCAGACGGTTCGCCGCTACTTGCAATCCTAAAACAGCAAGCTGCGCTACTACAAGACAAACTTATCGACAATGGCACGCCAACCCCTGTGTTTCCTGCCACCACGTACGGCAATCCGAACATCAAGCATGTGATGAAGGAGCTTCAAGATAAAGGCTACGATGACTTTATCATCTTCTCACTCTATCCACAGTATTCGGCGACCACCACGGCAGCAGTATTCGACAAGGTGGCGGAATACTGCATGGATAAGCGCAACATGCCTGCCATTCAGTTCACGCGTGATTATCATGATCATCCACTGTACATCAAGGCGTTAGCGGATAGCATTCGTAAGTTCTGGGCGGGGCATGGGCGAGCTGATAAATTGCTAATGAGCTTTCATGGCATTCCTAAGCCTTATGCAGATAAAGGCGATCCCTATGCTGAGCAATGCCGAAAGACCGCCGTGCTGGTTGCCAGTGAGCTAGGGTTGGGCGCTGATGAATGGGCGATAAGTTTTCAGTCGCGTTTCGGCGCGCAAGAATGGCTTAAGCCCTATACCGATGAGCTGCTTGGCGAGTGGGGGGCTAAAGGCATGTCTGTGCAGGTGCTAAGCCCTGCTTTCTCGGCTGATTGCTTGGAGACTCTAGAGGAGCTTGCAGTGGAGAACCGTGATAACTTCATGAATGCAGGCGGTAAATCTTATGAGTATATCCCTGCGCTGAACACCGATGCGCTGCACATTGAGCTGATGGCGGACGTGGTCGGACGATATTTATAACCAAAGAAAACCTGCTAAATTTGGCAGGTTTTTTTATTATGTATCGGAATTTAGGCGGATAGAGGGTAAATGCCAATCAAAGCGAATCGCCAACATCCGCACCCCGAAGATCGTAACGAGTGTCAAAGTGTCCTGAATCGCGTCCGATGCGCCAATTTGCCCAAGCATAAAATAAAGCAACGCGCCCGTGATGCTTGCACTGATGTAGATTTCTTTTTGTAGAACAAGTGGAATCTCGTTACAGATCATGTCGCGCATGATGCCACCGGCGATGCTGGTTAAGACCGCCATCATCACAGCGATCATCGGATGCGCCCCGAGGGTAAGACCGACTTTGAGCCCGATCACGCTAAATGCTGCCAACCCGATCGCATCGAAGAACTTGAGCGTCCAGTCGATTTTTTGATAATAATTAAACAACACCTGACAGATGAGCGAAGTTAATGTAATCACAATGACATAATTCAAATCGGTCATCCAAAATAGCGGATGGCGGTCGAGCATGACATCACGAATCGTACCGCCGCCGATAGCATTCACCATGGACACCAAGATACAACCAAAAAAATCAAATTTCTTATGAAGCGCAAGCGTCGTGCCTGCGATCGCACACGCCACCACGCCCACCATGTCCAGCAGGTAAATCATAAAATCAGGCGTGATGCTCTCAAAGATAATATTCATCATGAATTAAGCCTGTATCTTGGCAAAACCAAATAAACCCACCACAACCATCAACACCCCAATCATGCTGATGAGCGACGGTGCCGATGTCCCCAATAGAGCCATACCACCCAAGACGGCAAACAGCACTTCACTTGCTTGGGTGGCGTCGATGGCAGCGATCTGCGCGCTGGTTGTGGCTTTGGAACGCGCAAACAGAAAAATGCTCGTTGCGATCACACCTGCAAATAACGCCACCAAAAACGTATTAAACACTTGAGATGTGCTGGGAAAATCTGGCTGTATGAACAAGCCAAGCACGAGCCAAAGCGGCAGAGAACCTGTGGTCAGTAGCCATACTTTATTTAAGGCACTGCGCATGAGTGGTGATGTGATGTGTGGGATGGCTTGGGTCAATGCGTTATGATGAGTGGGCTTGGCAGTGCTATACCAGACTAGCTGATTGCCCACAGGGAAACAAAACCCTGCTATGAATGCAGGTAGTACCCATCAGTAATAAAGTACTTGTGCTGCCTGTGGCGTGATGTAGTCCTTCGCCAAGGTTGGTAATTAGCACACCTGTGAATATCAGCAGACTTGTGCCAATGATGCGCTTACTTAGACGCTCGCCAAATACAGCCAAGACAATCAAGCTTGCCACAGCGGTAAACTGAAAAGTCGCAGCGATGATCCAGCCGGGTGCGTGATCTGCACCAAAGCACAAAAACGCATAAAACCCACCAAAGCCAATACCGCCTGCCACACACCAGAATTTCCAGTGATCTGTAAACAGTGCAACAAGACCAACTAAGGTCTTAACGCCGTCTTTTAGGGCGATGAGCGCGCTTAATATGAACCACATAAAGATGTAGCGACCACTTGCCGACCAGAACCAATGACCGTTTTGGCTTGCCATTAGCTCGTTAAGTACAAACGTCGTACTAAAAAATAACCCTGCAAGCAGCCCAAGCAGCACCAAGCGAGCCATCGGGCGATCAGTCGCTTAGTAGAGATTCGATGAGTGCGTTTTGACGAGCTGCCTGCTGCGTTAAGGTTAGGCGCTGCGCCTTGATGATGGTCTGCAGATCACTCAATGCGGTGCTAAAGTCATCATTAATTACAACATAATCAAAGTGGTGGTAATTCTTCATCTCAGTGACCGCACCCGCCAGACGTGTCTGGATGACATCGCTGCTGTCCTGACCACGATTAGACAATCGGCTGCGCAGCGCGTCACGACTTGGTGGCAGAATGAAGATCATTACAGCTTGCGGGGATTTTTCTTTGACTTGTAATGCGCCTTGCCAGTCGATCTCTAAGATGACATCGATGCCTTGGTTAAGTAAGTCATCCACGGCTTGCTTGCTTGTGCCATAATAATTGCCAAAGACTTCAGCATATTCAAAAAAAGCACCTTTCGCGATCAGCTGCTCAAAAGCCGCTTTGTCAGTAAAATAATAATGCACGCCATCAGCCTCAGCAGGTCGTGGCTGTCTGGTGGTGTGCGAGATGCTAACTTTTAGGTTGTCCGTAGTGGCGAGTAGCTCTTTGACGAGGCTGGTTTTGCCGGTGCCTGATGCGGCGGTGATGATGAATAATGTGCCTTGTGCGCTCATGGGGTGCTCTTGATGAATACAGAATAAAAACGATTATTATAACATAAGCCTAAAAACCCGCCTAATGTTAATCTCATTAAAGGCGCGCCATCCAAAGCCTTAATTTTAACGACCAAAGTGGTGCGATGCCGGTAAAGCTTTGATGGATTTTACCATCTTTTAGGATGACGAACGATGGCGTTACTTTGCCTTGCCAATCCTGAAAAACCCGACCATCCAAGTCATTAATCACCATAAAATCAAGCTGATTTTTGGTGAGGTACTCCGCCAATTCTGTCGTGCTGTCCGATCGTGTGGCAACGGTGATCACAGGCGTACCATTCTCGTGTAATGTCTCGACATTCGGCGTGGTGATGCGACAGATCGAGCACCACGTACCCCAAAAATACACCAATACAGGTGCATCATGACTTTGGGCGACGGCATCAATGATCTGACCTTGATTGGTCTGATAGCGAAGCTCTGGCGTGTCGGGTAAGGTGGGTGCGCGCCAAAGATTCACCACCATATAGATGACGATGAAGATCATTAAATATTTTAATGTGCTTAAGGTGATGTTTTTCATAATACAGAAATAAAAATGCCACCTAAAAAGATGGCATTTTGTGAGGATGAATTAAAGTTGTGCAATGATTTGATTAAATGTTGCACTTGGGCGCATCGCTTGGGTAAGCACGTCACGATCGGCTGAGTAGTAGCCTTTGGTGTCAATGGCTTTGCCTTGAACGCTGTTCAGTTCGTTCACGATGGTTGCTTCATTTTCGGTCAATGCCTTGGCGATTGGTGCAAACTCAGCCGCCAACTGCGCATCGGTGTTCTGCGCTGCCAACTCTTGCGCCCAGTAAGTTGCTAGGTAGTAGTGGCTGCCACGGTTGTCAAGCTCGCCTGCTTTACGTTTTGGAGACTTGTCATTGAGTAGAAGCTTCTCTGTGGCAGCATCCAGTGCGTCAGCCAGTACTTGAGCTTTGGCGTTGCCGGTTTTTTGTGATAGGTGCTCAAGCGATACTGCCAATGCTAAGAATTCGCCTAGGCTGTCCCAGCGTAGATGGTTCTCTTCGTTGAACTGCTGAACGTGCTTAGGTGCAGAACCGCCCGCGCCAGTTTCGAACATGCCGCCGCCATTCATTAGCGGTACGATAGACAGCATCTTCGCTGAAGTGCCCAGCTCTAGGATTGGGAATAGGTCGGTCAGGTAGTCGCGCAGTACGTTACCAGTGACGCTGATGGTGTCTTGACCTGCTTTTAGGCGCTCTAGCGTGAAGCGAGTAGCATCAGCTGGCGCTAGAATACGGATGTCTAGACCTGCGGTGTCAAGCTCGGCCAGATATGCGTTTACTTTCTTAATTAGCTGAGCGTCGTGCGCACGGTTCTCATCCAGCCAGAACACAGCAGGGGTGTCAGACAGACGAGCGCGGTTCACAGCTAGTTGTACCCAGTCTTTGATCGGAGCGTCTTTGGTTTGGCAGGCGCGCCAGATGTCGCCAGCTTGTACGTCGTGACTTAGTAGAACGTTGCCAGTTTCATCGATCACTTCAACTTTACCGTCAGCAGGGATCTCGAAAGTCTTGTCGTGTGAGCCGTATTCTTCAGCTTTTTGAGCCATCAGACCAACGTTAGGCACAGTGCCCATGGTAACAGGGTCGAATGCACCGTGCTCTTTACAGAATGATACTACGGTCTCATATAGTGGCGCATAAGTGCTGTCAGGGATAACAATCTTGGCGTCTTGAAGTTCGCCATCACGGTTCCACATGCGACCTGAGGTGCGGATCATCGCAGGGATAGATGCATCAATAATAACATCACTTGGTACGTGTAGGTTGGTGATGCCTTTGTTAGAATCAACCATGGCGATGCTAGGACCTTCAAAGTAAGACTTGGCGATCAGCGTCTCAACATCGGTGCGAGTCTCGGTATCTAGCTTGTCTAGGTTGGCAAATAGGTTGCCCAGACCGTTGTTCACGTTCACGCCTGCTGCGCTTAGTTTGTCGCCGAATTTTTCGAAGACTGGAGCGAAGAATGCTTTAACCGCGTGACCAAAGATGATTGGGTCTGAGACTTTCATCATGGTAGCTTTCATGTGTAGACTAAACAGCACGCCTTTGTCTTTGGCGTCTTTGATTTCACGCTCTAGGAAGGCTACCAAGGCGTTCTTGTTCAGTACGGTCGCGTCGAATACTTCGCCTTCTAGTAGGGCAACAGGCTTACGAAGTTCGCTGCGGTTGCCAGCATTGTCGGTAAATACGATAGATGCGCTGCCCGCAGTCGGTGCGGTGAATGATTTTTCGTTATGGAAGAAATCATTGTCCGTCATCGTCGCTACGTGTGTCTTAGAGTCGGCAGTCCATGCGCCCATAGAGTGTGGGAATTTCTTAGCGAAGTTTTTAACGGCTTTAGGTGCGCGGCGGTCAGAGTTACCTTCACGAAGTACAGGGTTTACCGCAGAGCCTTTAACGCGGTCATAGCGTGCTTGGATTTCTTTTTCTTCGTCGGTGGTTGCTTCGGTTGGGTAGTTTGGCACGTTATAGCCATCGCCTTGTAGTTCTTTGATGGTGGCCAGTAGCTGTGGTACAGAAGCTGAGATGTTAGGTAGTTTGATGACGTTGGCATCAGGCTGTTTTACCAGTTCGCCAAGCTCAGCCAGTGCGTCAGCTTTGCGTTGTTCTTCGGTCAGATATTCTGGAAATTGTGACAAAATACGTGAGGCTAGAGAGATGTCGCTGGTTACAAATTCGATGTCAGCACTTTTAGTGAAGGCTTGTACGATAGGTAGTAGTGAATGGGTGGCTAGGGCAGGGGCTTCATCAGTATAAGTATAGATGATGGTGGATTTGCTCATAAAAACTCCGATGTTATTGTCTCATAAATAGGGTGAATGGTTGATGCGCCTAATGTCACACATCATTCAATCGCTGCAAGCGGATGACTTGCAGCTAAATCCATTTGTCGCGTGGCTATTATACCATCTTTGACGGATGCATAACTATATTGTTTGGATGATAAAACTGCTATTATCATTTATTTAAAAAATACTATCATTTAAATTGTCTATCATCATTCATTAGTTTAAGGTTTTTGAATGTTTTCTAGTAAGCTTAGAAAACCTTTCATATAAGCCAATTCCTGACTGTCGCTACGAATCGCTGCATACAGTTGGCAGTACACGCCAGCGCCCAGCGGACGGCTAACCACCCAGCCTTTTTTTTCATATTCGCTCGCCACCCAGTCAGGCAGTGCCGCCACACCACGTTCACTGGCGACCAACTGTATGAGCATGGCGGTAAGTTCGGTAGTGCGGATTTGCTTTGGCATGACACCGTTAGGCTCCAAGAACTTAGCGATGATGTCTAGACGTTTTTGTTCTACAGGATAAGCGATGAGCGTCTCATTGATGAGGTCGTCAGGTTCGATGGTGTTATGGCTGGCGAGCAGATGTGAAGGCGAGAGCACCAGGCGGCTTTCGTAAGTAAATAGTGGCTCGTACAGGATGCCTTCAATGGGCAGGTTGCTTGCGGTGATCAGTAGATCAATGTCGCCATCAATGAGCATCTGGTGCGGCTCAGGTTCAAACCCTGAAGTAAAGTCCAGCTCAACATCGCTGTATTCTTTACGATAAACATTTAAAATTGGCATCAGCCAATCAAAGCAGCTGTGGCATTCACTGGCAAGTCTTAATTGTCCTGCCTGACCGTGCGCCAGTCGTTTGATGTCGGATTTGGTGCGGGCGACCTGCGGTAGAATGCTGTCGGCCAGCTGCAGTAAGAGCTTGCCTGCAGGCGTGAAGCTGACAGGGCGCGTGCGACGATTCACCAAAGAGATGTTATAAAAGCTTTCAAGTTCTTTTAGCTGATGAGAGATGGCGGATGCGGTCAGATTCAGCTCATCGGCGGTGGTCGCCAGCGAGCCATGACGAGCCAGCGTAGAGAGCATCTGTAGGTGGCGGATTTCTAACATGATAATCTTAACCTAATGATTTAAAATTATTCAATATTTTAGCATAAGATTTAAAATTTTTTCATGTTAAAATGTTGTTGTTTGTGGGCATAAACCATTGTAAATTGCTCTTAAATTTTATTTAAAGATAATAGGGATGGGTGAATAATGAGCTGTTCAGATGAGACCTATAAGCACATTCTTGACGCTGGGCGTGGGTTTGGCGTTGCGCTTTATGCGTTGATTTTGTTTGTGCTTTGGTATTGTCGTCCAGAGCTTGAGATCTTTAACCTTGAAGGCATCTGGGCTGGGCTGCTACATGCGGTATGCTTGGCGGTATTTGGGATGGTATCAGGATATCTGACGAGGCGCTGGATTGCAACAAAATTAAAGCAAGATGTGGATTTGGTTGAAGTTAATCAAAGCGCAAAGCGACTGGGCTGGCTGATGCTGGCGATCGTGTTCGTGGGTATTGTTATTATGGCATTCAATGCTTAATATCAACTAGCTTGGTTGGGATTTAAGAATTTATAATTTTCCCATAAAGAGCAAGGTTGCAAAAATCATCTATAAACGAAAAACCCCAATGAATACCATTGGGGCTTGTGTGAATCAATAAAAATACCAAGGCAAAAACGGATAGCCGCCATAGTAGCCATACCCATAAGGGCGGTGAATGCGCTGACTCATCTCATATTGTTGAAGTCCCATCATGTTGGCATGGTGCAGCTCTTCTAGGTTGTGATCGCAGACACCGGTCAATTCATAGCCGCGTCTGCCCATCTCGTAGGCATTCGACTTCGTGCAGTAGCTTTGTAGGCCGATCTGACGACCTTCTTCCCAAGCTGCTCGGTTCGGGCTAATGCCAGCTGCTTGGCAGGTTTTTTGATGGCTTAGAATGCGTTGGGCGCTGTAGCCGTTTTGACCGTCTTTGATGCCGATAGTTTGCCAGTCTGCAGTTGCGCAGTCATTGACGTTGAGCTGTGGCTGTTTCGTGGCACAGCCTGTCATGGCGAGGGCTAGGACGAATGCAGATAGGAGTATTGGTTTTTTCATGATGTCACCTAAGGGTGGGATTATTTTATTATTATAATACGATTTTTAAGAAAAATTGTATGATTATTTTAACAAAAAACCCTGCCAACTTGACAGGGTTTTTGGATGTGAAACGCATTACACGTCTTCGCGGTATTGAGGTACTGGCTTTTTGAAGCCGCCTGTCTTGATGCTTAGCCAGATAAAGCCTAAGAATGCCCAGAAGATACCCACACCAAAGGTGATGCTATCCACTTCTAGCCACATCAAGAAGATGCTGATAAAGCCAAGTGTAGGTATGATGACGTAGTTAAAAATCTCTTTTGGGGTTTTGATGCGTTTATCCCGAATGGCATAGCGGAAGATTACCGACAGGTTCACAAAGCTAAATGCAGTCAACGCACCGAAGCTGATTAGGTTTACCACTGTCTCTAGGCTAATAAAGCCTGCGGTCAATGCCACGCCACCTGCGATCAGGATGTTGTTCACTGGAGTGAAGAATTTCGGGCTTAATTGGCCAAAAATCTTATTGCTGATCACGCCGTCACGACCCATCACATACATCAGACGAGATACGCCAGCATGAGCTGAGATACCAGACGCCATTACTGTGACAATTGCAAAGCCCAGTACGATCGCTTGGAATGCCGAACCACCCACAAGTAGCAAGATCTCTGCTTGAGTCTCATCCACCGCTTCAAAGTACAGTTCAGGGCTACTTGGTAGGTAAGCTTGCATGAAGTAGCCGCTGATGATAAATACCATACCTGCGATCAGCGTTGTTAGAATCATTGCTTTTGGCAGGGTGTTTTTAACGTCTTTGGTCTCTTCAGCAAGGCTAGAAATCGAGTCAAAGCCTGTGAACGAGAAGCATAGAATGGTCGCACCTGTGATCAACGCACCAACGCTGGTCATCTCATCCCAGAATGGCTTCAAGCTCCACAGCTCATAGATGTCTTCAGGGCGAGTGTTGGCAGCGTACTGTGCCATTTGTAGCTTGCTATAGATCAAATAGGTGAATACAGCAATAACCACCAACTGCACCGCTACGATCCAGCTGTTAAAGTAGGCAACGGTCTTTGAGCCAAAAATATTGACGATGGTCATCAGACCTGTCAGGCCAATTACCCAAACCCAATGGTTCACCGAGGGGAATAGAGCTTCAAGATATAGCACCGCCAAGATGATATTAACCATCGGCGAAAGCAGGTAGTCTAGCCAGCTCGACCAGCCGACCATAAAGCCCATTGATGGGTTGATTGCTTTTTGGGTGTAGGTATAGGCAGAGCCTGAGGATGGGTATGCCCGTATCATATGACCGTAGCTAATTGATGTCAGCAAAATGGCAATCAGGGCAAAGATATAGGACATGGGGACATGACCGCCACTGTCGCGAGATACCATACCAAAGGTATCAAGTAGTGTCATCGGCTGAATATAGGCAAGACCAATAATGATGACGTGCCATAGACCAAGATTACGCTGCAACTTGGCAGCATTAGCAGGAACAGGTGAAATACTCAACGTATTATCCTCCAAAAGCGTGCGTAAACGCAAAAAAGAGAAAAGGCGTTGGGGTGCGTAATACTGTTTCAAACGTGCTAATGACAGATCGGGATAATCTGATTTGGGCGTGTTTGAGATTTGATTAAGCTATCAACTCCAAGAATTTTTTACAAAATAAAACCCAAAAACGCCGATGTGGCAGATTTGGGATTTTTCAGATGAAAAATAGAAGCGCATTGTACCGTAAAAAAATAGCATTGTCAGCTATTTTTGATAAAAACAAGCCACATTTGGCAACAATTTTGTAACTTGAGCGGGAAATTGGTGGATTTTAAATCCTTGTTATTGCAAGGGTTTTGTATTTGGGCGGTTGTCATCGCATTAATGATTGCCAAAATATGTCAGCAAAACATACAAGAATGTCATCCACCTTTTAGGGTGAGGCTGCGCCCGCCATCAATGGCAAGCACTTGACCTGTAATATAATCGGCACCTGCCAAGAACGCCACGGCATTTGCGATGTCTTGAGGTGTGCCGATTTTACCGAGTGGCACAGAGTCGGTTAGGGCTTGTTTTGTGCTGTCGTTTAATTCGCTGTTTTGATTATCATCAGGAAAGATGTTCACGCCTGGCGATACGCCATTGATGCGAATGTTGGGCGCAAGCTCAAGCGCAAGGCTTTGCACCATCATGTGGTGGGCAGCCTTTGCCATGTTATAAATCGGGTAGCCGACAAAGGGCTTATCGCGCGCATGAATGTCCAGCAGGCTGATGATGGCGCCGTGTTGCTTGGCAAGCTCATCTTTAAAAGCCACACTCAAAAAAAGTGGCGCTTTGGCGTTAGTCAAGAACAAATCATCCCAGTGTGTCTGCCAATTTGCATGATCGTCATTCAGCGAGGTCGAATAGAAGCTAGACGCGTTATGTACCAATAGATCTAACTGTCCAAACAGTGACATGACATCGTTGGTGAATTGATTTAGTAGGGCGCTGTCATTAATGATGCTAAGGTTGGCCTGGATGGTGTTGGCAGAATTTAGGCGAATGGCATTTAACTCATCGCGAAGTGCCTTGGCAGCATCTTGACTGTGATTGTGATGAATGATGACATCATAGCCCTGTGTGTGCAATGCCTGAGTGATCGCATGCCCGATACGCTTGGCACCACCTGTGACTAGGGCGACTTTAGATGAATTCATGAGTGCTTCCTTGTCGTATCTTCTAAATACCGATCTAAATAATCTGCGAGCTGGATTTTTCTTAAGCGTGTCAGCTCATCACCGATTGCCTTGCCTTTTAGGTTGGGATTGACGTCATTAATGCCAATTTTATTGTAGATTTTGATGGCGTTTATCATGAATTCCATTGATATGTTAATCTTGTGTAGTGCATTTACCACCTGCATCAATAGGCGTATCGTTTCATCGTCTTTGTGCGCGCGTGTCTGTTCGATCAAAGACAGCAGAGTATCTGCATCCACATTTGGCAGCTTTAGAATGTTGTCATAATGCGTGATGAACGCCTTGGCAAAGTTCTTGATGTGATTGGGCGTCATCAGGCGATTGGTGGTGTGTTGTAGCTTGTCCAAAGCATCAGGATCATCTAAAAATACCGACATGAGTAAGGCGAATTTGATGGTCAAGGGTGCATCTGGACAGCGTTTTAACGCATTAAATGCAGATTCTCGTCGCACTTTGTCTTGTAGGCTGTCAGACAGCTCTGGCAAGATGTGTTTTAAAATAGCAAGCTCTAATAGCAGCTTAAAATACGCGTATCCGTGCTTCTCACCCAGGGCTCGCGCCGATTCGCTCCAAATGCGTTCGCGACTTAGATGGTTGAGCTCGCCGTCTCTAGCGATGCTTTGCATTAGTGTAGCGGTCTCATCTGCCACCACAAAGCCCATGTCATAAAACCGCGCATAAAACCGCGCTACCCTAAGCACCCTAAGCGGATCTTCACTAAAGGCAGGCGAGACGTGGCGCAATACTTTTTTATCAAGATCATCTTGACCATCATAAGGATCGACGATCTGCCCTGTCAATGTGTCATCAAAAAGCGAGCGCACAGGCATCGCCATCGCATTGATGGTAAGGTCGCGGCGCATGAGGTCGTCTTCTAGACTGACGTTATTCGTGCTTACGCTAAAGCCTTGATAGCCGTGTCCGCTTTTTCTTTCGGTGCGGGCTAGGGCATATTCAGCGTGTGTGATGGGGTGTAAGAATACAGGAAAATCCGCGCCCACCTGCTCAAAGCCTTGTGCCAGCATCTGCTCTACCGAACCACCCACAACCATAAAATCCTTGTCTTTAATGGGGAGGTTTAACAGGGTATCGCGCACCGCACCGCCTACCAGATAAATTTGCATCGATGAATCACCATTGAAATTTGTTTGATTGTACTGTTTTTTTGACATAAAAAAAAGACCCTGCGTGGCAAGGTCTTTTGTCTATGAGATTGCTTAAGCTTGCATTTCTTGAACATCGTTCACAGTCAGCGCCGTCATGTTGACGATACGACGTGCGGTAGCTGATGGGGTAAGAATGTGTACAGGCTTGTCTGCGCCCAGTAGAATCGGACCTAGTGCGGCCGAGCCTGTAGCAGTTTTTAGAAGGTTGAAAGCGATGTTAGCAGCATCTAGCGTCGGTAGGATCAGCAGGTTCGCTGAGCCTTGAAGTGAGCTAAATGGATAGCTTTGCTTGCGCATGCGCTCATCTAGTGCGATGTCACCGTGCATTTCACCATCAAATTCAAAATCAACATTCATCTGAGTTAGGATGTCGTGAACCTTGCGCATCTTCACAGCAGATTCGCGGTCTGACGTGCCGAAGTTTGAGTGTGACAGTAGGGCAACTTTTGGTGTGATGCCAAAGCGACGCACGCTCTTGGCTGCCAAGATGGTCATCTCAGCCAACTCCTCAGCGGTTGGGTCGTCATTGATGTAGGTATCGGCGATGAATAGGTTGCGGTTTTGCATCAATACGGCGCTCATCGCGTAGAAGTTGCTGACACCTTCTTTTTTGCCAATGACTTGGTTTAGGTATTTTAGATGTAGGTGATAGAAACCAAACGTACCACAGATCAGACCGTCAGCGTCGCCAAGCTCTACCATCAATGATGCGATCAATGTCGTCTTACGACGCACATCACGGCGAGCCAATTCTAGGCTGACACCGTTACGTTGGTTGGTGGTATAGTGATGCTGGCTGTATTCTTCGTAGCGTGGGTTGTTGTTTGGGTCGATGATGGTGATGTTCTCACCGTCGATCAGGCGCAGACCAAGTGCGTTGATTTCTTGCTTAATAACATCAGGGCGACCAACAAGAATTGGCGTAGCGATCTTCTCATCGACCACAACTTGCACAGCGCGCAGTACGTTGATGTCTTCGCCTTCTGCGTACACGATGCGTTTTGGATTGCGTTTGGCCTTGTTGAATACAGGCTTCATCGCAAGAGCGGTGTTGTAGACGAATTCAGATAGCGTCTGACGATACGCATCGAAATCTTCGATAGGCAATGTCGCAACGCCTGTGTCCATCGCCGCTTTTGCAACGGCAGGAGCAATCTCTAGGATTAGGTTTGGCTCTAGCGGGCCAGGGATTAGATACTCACGACCGAATGATTTGGCAGATTTGCCATCATCTTCTAGCTCGGTAGATTCTGTGTGTGCCATGGCTGCGATGGCGTGCACGCAGGCAAGTTTCATCTCTTCGTTCACGACCGTTGCACCCACATCCAGCGCACCACGGAAGATGTACGGGAAGCAAAGCGCGTTATTTACTTGGTTTGGATAATCTGAACGACCTGTCGCCATGATCACGTCCGAACGTACGGCGTGGGCAAGCTCTGGCATGATCTCTGGGGTTGGGTTGGCCAGGGCGAAGATGATCGGATCTCGGGCCATCGAACGCACCATGTCTTGAGAGACGACGCCAGGACCTGACAGGCCTAAGAATACGTCCGCATTTACCATGACTTCTGCCAAGGTGATCTTGTCTGTGTCGCGTGCGTAGCGTTGTTTTGACTCGTCTAGGTTCTCGCGGCTGGTGGTGATGACGCCTTTTGAATCTAGTACGTAGATGTTTTCTTTACGAACGCCCAGTGCTACCGCCAGATCAAGACATGAGATCGCTGCTGCGCCTGCGCCTGAGCAGACCAGCGTGATGTCGCTGATGTTTTTGCCGTTTAATTTTAGGGCGTTAAGCAGAGCGGCTGCCGAGATAATCGCTGTGCCATGTTGGTCGTCATGGAACACAGGGATGTTCATGCGGCTACGAAGTTCACGCTCAATTTTAAAGCACTCTGGTGCTTTGATGTCTTCTAGGTTAATACCGCCAAAAGTCGGCTCTAAGCTTGCAACGGTTTCGATGAATTTGTCTGGGTCGTTTTCGTTGATTTCGATGTCGAATACATCAATGCCTGCAAATTTCTTAAACAGTACACCTTTACCTTCCATCACAGGTTTTGATGCCAGTGCGCCAATGTTGCCCAGACCGAGTACGGCGGTACCATTGGTGATGACGCCAACTAGGTTGGAGCGAGCGGTGTATTTGGCGGCAAGTTTTGGGTCTTTTTCGATTTCAAGACATGGTACAGCAACGCCGGGAGAGTAGGCTAGAGCCAAGTCGCGTTGGTTGGCGATTTGTTTGGTTGGGGTGACAGAGATCTTACCTGGGCGAGGGTGTTCGTGATAATGCAGGGCGTTTTGTTCGAATTGTAAACGCTGAGCATCAATGTCAGATTGAAATGCGGTATCTTGTGTTTTGTCCTGATTTGAGACATTTTGTTGGGACATGGAATTTTCCTGATTTTTTGTGAAATTAACGGGTTTATTCTAGCATGATTTTTGGGGTGGTGCTAGGTCTGATTGATGAGTGTTTTTTGTTAATTAATGAGAAAAAAGTTAAGAGTTGAATGATAAAAACCACTCATCTGGCGTGGTTTTTTAGAATAAATTATTAATGCCTGTAAAGTCAGATGACAGTTTTTGTCTTTATTGGATCGTATGAATAGATAAATGGGTGTGAATAATCACACCTACATTCTAGCCCGTTAACAGAACCTTAAAAACTTATTCATTCATCATACGACTTGCCTTTAGGGCGAAGTAGGTCAAGATACCATCGCAGCCTGCACGTCTAAAGCCAATCAGGCTCTCTAGGATAACTGCATCAGTGAGCCAGCCGTTTTGGATTGCGGCCATGTGCATGGCGTATTCGCCAGAGACTTGATAGGCGAATGTGGGCACACCAAATTGATCCTTGACTTCGCGCGCCACATCTAGGTAGGGCTGACCGGGTTTTACCATGACCATGTCCGCGCCTTCACTGATGTCAAGGGCGACTTCATGCAGGGCTTCGGCAAGATTGGCGGGGTTCATTTGATATTGTTTTTTATGCCCTTTTAGATTGCCCGATGAGCCGACTGCATCGCGAAATGGTCCGTAGTAGGCGGATGCGTATTTGGCAGAATATGCCATGATGGCAGTATTGACAAAGCCGTCAAGCTCCAGCGCCTCACGCATCGCACGAATGCGACCATCCATCATGTCAGAAGGAGAGATGACATCAGCGCCAGCGCGTGCGTGAGCCAACGTCTGCTTAACCAAAGTCTCGATGGTGATGTCATTCATGACGTAGCCAGTCTCGTCAATGATGCCATCTTGCCCGTGGGTGGTGTAAGGATCGAGCGCCACATCGGTCATGACGATCATATCAGGGCAGGTGTCCTTAATCTCGCGAACGGCGCGCACAGCAAGCGTGTCTGAGTGATAGGCGTTTTCGCCATTGGGGCTTTTTAATGCAGGGTCAATCACAGGGAAAATATCCACCATGCGCACGCCTTCGCTATATAGCTGTTTGACGTAATCTATGGTCAGATCAATCGACAATCGTTCAACATCAGGCATGCTCTTGATGCTTTGGCGTTCGTTCTTACCTTCGATCACGAACAGCGGCGCAATGAGATGGTAAGGCTTTAGATGCGTCTCAGCGACCATGTCTCGAATACCATCGGACACGCGCAGGCGTCTCATGCGAGTTAGGGGAAATTGACGATTAAAAGTGTGATTTGACATGATGATTCTCGGTCTTGTTATGTGATTATTTTATGCTTATCTTAACAAAATTTTGACAAATAAAAAAGCCGACTTTGAGACGGCTTCTTATAATAATAGGTTTAAAATTCAACTTCAGCGAACTGTAGACATAATTTGCGATTTTGAGCTTTTGGATAGCTTGCCGTCCATGCGCGCACGCTATTTAGGGCGTTACGATAGTTACGCTGTGAATGCATCCGTCGCAGCGTGTCATTTGGGCTGGCGGATGTCAGGATGAATGAGCGTAATTGTTGATTGTAAGCGCGGGTAAATGCAACGCGCTGATTGGCGGTCAGCATGGGCGGACAGATCTCAGACAACACCTGCACCAAAGCAAGCTCATACTGTGTCACCGCCAAATCTGGCTCAGATGACTGATAAGACGTGCCGTGAGTCGCCATGAAGCGTGGGTTGGCGTGGGCAAAATTCATCATGCTCGCCAAGATAACCATCAAACAGATGATTGACTTCACGTTAAGATGAGTGCGAACAATGCCGAATGAGTGCGCGATGAATGGCGATGACAAGGCGTTTGAGACTTTAGTGATGACCATGCAAAATATACGCTAAATTTAAGTTGCGTATATAATAAATCTTTACACCAAAAAAGTCATATAAAATCCTTGGTGAAAGTGTTGTGTTATTGTTTATTTCCTCAAAAATTAGCAACACGAGTGTAAATTTGGTAATATTAATTTTAATCATTTATTCATAAATCATTGAAAGTTATGATTATTTTGTGATTTAAAATAATCACCATGGCGATAATCTGTCTTATACATTAACGGATGATTACAAGTTGATAGATTTGGCTTTATCTATAAGGTGCAGCGCGGGCAGTGCCTTACCAAGAATGGTGGCGACAAATAACCAAAAATCCTTTATACTATTTGCTATTTTTAGAGTATTTTGAGAACAAGAATCACAATGAGTCAGAACCGTCTAATCGACCCCAATCCAAAAAAAGACGACGTATTAGATCGTGCAATACGCCCTGCAACTTTGTCTGATTATATCGGACAGCCTAAGGTTCGTGAGCAGATGGAGGTCTTTATTACGGCGGCCAGACAGCGCCAAGAAGCCCTTGATCATACGCTTATTTTTGGACCGCCAGGGCTTGGCAAGACAACGCTTGCCAACATCATCGCGCGTGAAATGGGTGGTAATCTGCGCTCGACATCAGGCCCCGTGCTTGAGCGGGCTGGAGATCTGGCGGCGATGCTGACCAATCTTGAAGAAGGTGATGTATTATTCATTGACGAGATTCATCGTCTAAGTCCTGTCATCGAAGAGATATTGTACCCTGCGATGGAAGATTATCAGCTTGATATCATGATTGGCGAAGGCCCTGCCGCGCGTTCGATTAAGCTTGATTTACCGCCTTTTACTCTGGTGGCGGCGACCACACGTGCAGGGCTATTAACCGCGCCTTTACGAGATCGATTTGGCATCGTGCAGCGACTCGAATTTTATAATGTGGCGGATTTGACGACCATTGTTGAGCGTGCGGCGAGACTGATGGATATTGCCATGGATAAAGGCGGGGCGATCGAGGTGGCTCGCCGAAGCCGTGGTACGCCACGTATCGCCAATCGCCTGCTGCGTCGTGTGCGCGACTATGCTGAAGTGAAGGGTGATGGCGTGGTGACCGAGCACATGGCAAGCTCAGCGTTAGATATGCTGTCAGTGGATAAGCAGGGGCTTGATCATCTTGATAGACGCTATTTGCTCATGCTAAAAGATCGCTTCGATGGCAGACCTGCGGGCGTGGAGGCGATTGCTGCGGCGATGGCAGAAGACAGAGGGACGCTAGAAGATGTTATCGAGCCTTATTTGATTCAGCAAGGCTACATTCAGCGCACACCAAAAGGGCGAATCTTATTAGATAAAGCACTGTCAATCGACATTTAAATGTAGTGATTTGTTAAAAATCTTTAAGATTTGATATAAAACTGATAAAAATTAAGCTAAAATATACCCATTTTATCAAAAATGATGACATACTTATGAAGGTAATGGCTAAGGTGTTGTCTGTATTCGTCCTAGGCGCACTGGCGCTGACAGGCTGCGAATTAGATAAGCCCATCCAAAAGCAACATGTCGCTGAGCCAATTTCCACCAAGGCTCGGCAATCATCCGCACACCAGTTTTGCAATAACCAACCGATTCTTGACAGCTACCATCAGCAGCGTTCAGACGTCCAAGTGCGAGGCTGTGGTCGTGTGACGGCGATATTGCCTGATGACAACAAAGGCTCACGCCATCAAAAATTCATCGTCCGTCTAGAAGACAGCAAACACAAGGTGTTGATTGCGCATAACATTGACCTTGCGCCACGGGTGGCGAAACTCAAAAAAGGCGATGACGTAGGTTTTTATGGCGAATATGAATACACCGACAAAGGCGGTGTGGTGCATTGGACGCATCATGATCCAGCGGGTCGTCATCAAGGTGGCTATATCGAACATCAAGGTGAGCGCTTTGAGTGAGCGCAATCAAAGATTTTTTAGAAACTAGGTATCATTATGAATGCTCATATCTTTACAAAAACAGCGCTCGCAGCGACGTTATTGATCACGATGAATGCCATCGCCAACGATGGTGTTGAAGCTCCACTGCCTGCCACATCTGAGACAGCGGCGGAGGTTATTGATGTTACGACTGACGCGATTGAGGCACCGATTAAGAGTCGTGTTGAGGGTGAGTCATTGTTTTATGAGTGTGCGGCGGTGGTTAGTGATGCGGCACGTTTGGCGTGTTTTGATTCGATCGCCAAAGGCAACAAGCCTGCTGTACTTCAACAAAAACAACCAATTGCATTGGGTGAGACCATTCGTAGCATTACTGGTAAGCGCCAAGTGGTGTTCGCTGAACCATCCGCTCAAGATGCCATTGAACACACCGCTGATAACAATGCCAATGTAGCAATCAATGAAGCTGAAGTGCAGCGTCTGGCCAGCAGCTATACACCGCTGTCTTTAAGCTATGATTTGGACAAGAACAGCGAGGCAGGGCTGTGGCGCGTACGCCCACATAACCCTGTTTATATCTTGCCGATGTATTTTCACGGCAAGCCAAACCGCCATCCTAGCACGCCAAATCAAGAAACCGTGAACTACACACCAAATGATCAGCGTGCGCCAGAGCTAAAATTCCAAGTGTCATTAAAATCAAAAATGATGGATGATGTCTTTGGAACGAATGCAGACCTATGGTTTGGCTATACCCACATGGCGCATTGGCAGATTTATAATGAGGATAACTCTCGCCCATTCCGTGCTCATGATTATGAACCAGAAGTATTTGTCACTCAGCCTGTGTCGGCGGATTTACCATTTGGCGGTCGTCTAAGAATGCTTGGCGGTGGCTTGGTGCATCACTCTAATGGCGAAGGGGAGCGGTTGTCACGTTCATGGAATCGTGCCTACATGATGGCAGGCATGGAATGGGGTAAGCTGACTGTCATGCCGCGTCTATGGGGTCGTATCCTAAAAGAGGGTAATGACGTACAGCCTGATGACAACCCAGACATTCT
>NZ_JAAELD010000087.1 GCF_024227015.1 Moraxella sp. | reverse complement strand
GGCGCAGTTGAAACGGCGTTATCCAGAACGGCGTTTTCAACCATTATTGTCTGATGAACAATATGGTTTTAAGGCGCGAACGCATTTTGTGGGCAGAAGTCGGGAGTTGACGCGATTAAATCAAAAATGGTTGAGTGCGAGTGAGTCGCGAGTGGTTTTGATACAAGGTTTGGCAGGGCTGGGGAAAACAGCGTTAGCAGCTGAGGTGGTGAATTTATGGCATAATCGGTTTGATTTGGTACTGGTGGTGCAGTCGCGTGGTTATGCAATGAATGCAGTAGATTTTTATAAACGAATTGATTTGCTGTTGGTGCGATTGAGTGAGTATTATAACCAAGATTGTCAAGGTAATGAGTCTCGCAAAATTTTTCAGCATGAAGATGTGCCAGATCGCCATGAAATTATGCGGGAAAATTTGCTGGATGTGCTGGAGAATTATCCTATCTTATTGATTATAGACAACTTTGAGACGAATTTGTTGTCTGATCCGAAAAAAGGGTCTGTTTGTCAGGACCCAGAATGGACGGAATTATTGACGGCGTTTGTGACACGGTTGCAAGGGCAATCGCGGGTGATGATGACCAGTCGGCATCGCCCAGTGGTATGGGTTGATAAGGTACTCTGGTTGCCTTTGGGACCATTACCCATGAATGAGGCGTGGT
>NZ_JAAELD010000086.1 GCF_024227015.1 Moraxella sp. | reverse complement strand
GGCTTTTTTTGGCATCTTTGCTCCTACGGTATCGAAAACATCCAGTCAATTGGCGAAGCTTTTCATATTCTTCCATCGCTACAATTATTATCGCAAAGGTGGTCTCATCCTCACTTGTTTCAGGAAGTGCCAATGACGTGATAATTGCTGGAGCGATTGTTTTTTATGCCCTGGTGTCAGGTTTCTTGTGTGTAACTGTCAAAAAGCCTACAATCGCAGTTGTTTTGGGCCTGCTTCTTTTTGTCGCCCAGTTTTTTGTCGATGCGACTGCACACATATTCTCGGGCGTATGGCGCTTTCAGTGAGATGTTGTAATCTAACTTGTCGCTGGAGAAAAGACGCTGGAAAAACCGCGCGCGTCTCAGCTCAAAAGTTATGCGCTCAGAGATGATTCGTAACAATTGAGATGATTGGTAATCTATACCCTAAATCACAAAGAAGGCGTCGTGTGGCGCATGCAGCATGGGCAGCGATTGCCATCACCGTGTCGCTTTTCATGATATTCACAAAGCAGAGAGGCGACCCCCCCATGATGATCTTCGTTCCCCTGGTTTTGAAAATCTGGGCAGTGGGGCATTTTGTGATCTGGGCAGTCCAATGGCTGGCCGCCAGCGGCCAGCGTATAGTGAGCGAAAGCGGCGGTGAACGCAAACCTTGGCCAATTGGACTGAGGCTTGCTCTTATCGGTACGGGTGTTCCCATGTTAATCGGAATATTTCAGATTCTCATGACCGGCTTGCAGCGC
>NZ_JAAELD010000085.1 GCF_024227015.1 Moraxella sp. | reverse complement strand
GATGCAGCTTGGACAGCTCTTGCCATAGTGCATACAGATCAGCAATCTTAACATCACCCAGCACCAGATTCTGATGGTGCGTGGCGCGAATCTCACCCAAGCTATAAGCATCCGCCAAATCTGCCAACGCGAACATCTGATCATCCGTCATGTCGCCCGGTGGGATGTATTTGCCATTGACGATGCCCGCCTTTAACGAAATCACGACCGCACGGTAGCCAGCCACTTTATGAGCCACAGTATTGTGTTCATACCAATTCTTAAAATCATTATCAGCCAGATATTCTTTAAGCTGATTTTGAGCTGCTAACGGGTCGATCTTCTCATATGACGGCGCGGTAAAATAACTCTCCGCCTTTGCAAAATGCGCATCCGTTAAGGTAAGCTCACCGCCTTTTAGATGCTGCCATTCATCAGCGACCTTTTGGGCAAATACTTCTTTACCCAGACTCTCCACCAAGATTTTGATGCGCGCCTTATATTTATTGTCACGACGACCTTCTAGGTTGTACACCCTTAAAATCGCATCAAGATAGCTGAGCAGATGTTCGCGCGGCAAGAATTCATTAATCACCTTACCAATAATCGGTGTACGCCCAAGCCGCCACCCACGATGACCTCAAAGCCAATTTGACCGTCTTTTTTGACGACGTGTAGACCAATGTCATGCACCTGCGTGGCAGCACGGTCAGCCTTGGTGCCGATGACCGCAATTTTAAATTTACGCGGCAAATAAGCAAACTCTGGATGAAACGTGCTCCACTGCCTAATGATCTCACAATACGGTCTTGGATCAACCACTTCTTCGCTGTGAATGCCGGCGTACGGATCGGTCGTGGTATTGCGGATGCAGTTGCCCGACGTCTGAATGGCGTGCATCTGATGACTGGCAAGCTTCGCCAGAATGTCCGGTACTTCTTCTAGTTTTACCCAATTTAACTGTAAATTAGTGCGCGTGGTAAAGTGCGCATAACCCTTATCAAAGTCACGTGCAATCTCAGCCAACACGCGCAGCTGATGACTTGCCATCAAACCATAAGGAATGGCGATGCGCAGTATGGGCGCATGACGCTGGATATAAAGTCCGTTTTGTAAGCGCAAGGGCAAAAACTGCTCTTCTGGCAACTCACCTGCCAAAAAACGCTGCGTCTGATCTCGAAACTGCTCAACGCGTTCATCGACGATTTTTTGATCGGTATAAGAATATTGATACATGATAATTTCCTTTGGCGGTAGGCTTAGGTGTCATGGCGACTTTAGGATTGTCATGTTAAGCATTTCACGCCAAAATTT
>NZ_JAAELD010000084.1 GCF_024227015.1 Moraxella sp. | reverse complement strand
TCTGGGCTCACACATGGTTGTCAAGGGCGGGGCAAAATTTATCCGCCCTGTGATTGTGGTGGTGTGCTTTTGTATGGTGGCAAAATTGGTGTGGGGGTAAATTGATTAAGCAAGCACAAGTCATATGGTAGGGTGCGTACTACGCACCTTTTAAATAGAAACTCTTATTGGTGCGTATTACGCACCCTACTGTCATTGGTGTATTTTGAAGTTAAATGATTATTAAAATAGCAACCCCACTTTGGCAAGTCTTTTGGGGCGTGGCGTGGGATTTGTGGTACAATAACCCATTTTATTTTGATAATTTAAGATTGCCATGACCCACCCCAAAATCCTACTTGCCATTACAGGCGGTATCTCCGCCTATAAATCCGCCGTCCTTGCCCGCTTACTCATGAAAGCAGGTTGCACCGTGCGTGTGATGATGACGGACGGGGCGTGCGAGTTTATCACGCCTTTGAGTCTGCAAGCCTTGACAGGCAACGAAGTCCGCACCAAACTACTAGACGATGAAGCCGAACGGGGCATGGGGCATATTGAGCTTGCCAAATGGGCGGACATGGTCGTCATTGCCCCCGCCAGTGCCAACACGATTGGCAAGCTCGCTCACGGCTTGGCGGACAACCTTGTAACCACCGTCGCCCTTGCCACGACCGCCCCCATTGTCATCGTTCCTGCCATGAATCAGGCGATGTACGCTCACGCCATTGTCCAAGACAACCTTGCCAAACTTACCCGTTTTGGCTACACCGTGCTGACCCCTGACAGCGGTGAGCAGGCGTGTGGCGATGTGGGGGCAGGGCGACTGCCTGAGCCTGATGACTTGTGCGAGCGGATTTTGACACTACTTGCCAAACGCCAAACGCCCCAATCCTTACACAGCAAAAAGGTCATCATCACCGCAGGGGCGACCATTGAGGCCATTGACCCTGTGCGATTTTTATCCAACCATTCCACTGGCAAAATGGGCTTTGCCATTGCTCGGGCGTGCGTGAACGCAGGGGCGGACGTTACCCTAGTGGCAGGGCGAGCGGTGCATTTGCCGACACCCTTTGGGGCAAAACGGCTGACAGTTGGTACGGCTGATGAGATGCTCACCGCTTGCCAATCGGTGATGACGGACGATAGCGACACCATTTTTATCGCCACCGCCGCTGTGGCGGATTATAAGGTTAAGAGTATCGCCAACCAAAAAATCAAAAAAACGTCCGACCAAGACGGCTTGACCTTAGAGCTTATCAAAAACCCTGACATTTTGGCAACGATGAGCCAGACCTTTCCAAAGGCGGTCATGGTAGGCTTTGCCGCCGAGACCCAAGACACCGAAAATTACGCCCGCACCAAACTTACCGCCAAAAACCTAGATATGATAGCGGTCAATGACGTATCGGACAAAAGCATCGGCTTTGGTTCGGACAACAACGCCATGACGGTGTTTTTTGCCGAGCGGTATGGCAAGGATAAGCTGGTCTTGGATAAAGACAGCAAAGATAACATCGCAGCACGCATTGTCGATGCCATTGGCAGCGTGATAGGTCGCTAGATGATGAGAGCGCTAAGCCTTGAGGTCTGGATTCTTGCGCTATTTTTGGTGGCGAGTATTCTGCATGGCATTGCAGGCATGGGCTTTCCGCTTATCACGATCGGCGCGCTTAGCTCGCCATTTGGTCTGACGGATGCGATCATTATCGTGCTGGTGCCAACCGCGGTGCTCAATCTCATCGCTTGGCTGGGTGGCCATGGCAGCGTTTGGTATAACTTTTCACATTATCTCAAGAAATACTGGGCGCTCATCGTCGTGTCCGTCATCGGCAGTGCGCTTGGGGCTTATCTGCTTTTGGTGATGAATTCGGCATATTTAATGCTGGCATTATCGGTGGCGGTGCTTTGGTATGCCATCACAAGCCTGATGGGTAAGAAGATTGTCCTGACTGATGCCATAGGCTCGCTCATCGCGATTGGCTTTATTGCAGGGGTGATCGGCGGCGCGACGAATGCGATGTCATCAGTCTTGCTCATGTATCTGCTATCCATCAGTGATGATAAGCACACCATCATCAAGCTTGGGAATTTGTGCTATTTTGTTAATAAGCTCGTGCAGGTCGTCGTGCTAAAAGACATCATCGTCACCGTTCCTGTGCAGACGTGGGGTGTGATTGGTGTATTGACGGTGCTGTCTGTGGTCGGCATCATCATCGGTGGGCGCTTGGGTGGGTACCTGCCTAAGGATAAATTCCGTTTGATGGTTTTGGTGATTTTGCTGTTATTGGGTATTAAGGTTGGCTGGCAGGGCATTAGCATGCTTGTGGCGGGCTGACATTAGATGTAGATTGTGATTATTGAGTCATTTATAGATTTAAATAAAAAGAGAGTTATTATGAATAATAAATTCACCACGCCATCAGATCGTGCTTGGCAAGCAACGTACCGTGAGCATGGGCTAAATATTGATCTGTCATTGCCTGACGGGGTGCAGAATCTGCCTGATTTTTTTGAGCGTAATTTTAGTCGTCATGCCAAGCAGCCTGTTTTGACCTTTATGGGTAAGACCATCAGCTACCACGATCTGGACATGTACAGTCGTCAGATGGCGGCCTATCTGCAGTCGCTAGGCCTGGAGCAGGGTGATAAAGTCGCCGTGATGATGCCAAACGTGCCGCAGTATTTGGTTGCCATGATGGCGATCGTACGAGCCGGCTTTGTGTTGGTGAATGTCAATCCGCTGTACACCGCGCACGAGCTTGAGCATCAGCTAAAAGACGCTGAAGTGAAGGTTTTGTTTATCATTGAGAATTTTGCCAAGACATTTGAGAAGGTGAAAAACAAAGGGCAGATTCGCCATGTCATCACCACAGGCGTGGGTGATATGCTAGGGCTAAAAGGTATTGTGGTTAATGCTGTCGTGCGCCATGTCAAAAAAATGGTACCAAGCTACCACATCGAAGTCGCGGTTAAATTCAACGACGCATTAAATCAAGTCTCAGCATCTCGCTATGTTCGACCTAGCTTATCTCTTGATGATGTGGCTATTTTGCAGTATACCGGCGGCACGACAGGAGTGGCAAAGGGCGCGATGCTTACTCATGGCAATGTCATCTCGAACGTCGAGCAGTGCATGACCTATGTGGAGAAAGGGTTTGACAAGCCTTATCAGCACGGTGATTATATGGCGGTGGCGTTGCCGCTTTATCATATTTTCTCGTTCATGGTGACTTTGCTTGGCATGAATATGGGCATGGCGATGCTACTAATTCCTAATGCGCGCGATTTGGATGATTTGACTAAGCAATTCGCCAAATACAAGCCCGTATTCTTCCCTGCGGTGAATACGCTGTTTAATGCACTTGCTAACCATAAAGGCTTTCAAAAAATTGACCACTCTCGCCTCAAGATCTCATTGGGTGGCGGCATGTCGGTACTACCTAGCACAGCCGAGGCGTGGGAGCGCATGACGGGCAATTACATTATTGAGGGTTATGGGCTGTCTGAGACGTCGCCTGTGCTGACCTTTAATCCGCTTGGGCAATACACGGGCAAAATCGGCATTCCCTTCCCTGCGACAGACATCATTCTGCTGGACGATGACGGTAATGAGGTGTCGATGGGCGAGGCAGGCGAGATTTGTGCCAAAGGCCCGCAGGTCATGAAAGGCTACTGGAAGCGCGAGGACGAGACTGAGAAAGTCATGACAAAAGATGGCTATTTCCGCACAGGCGACATCGGTGTCATGGATGAGCGCGGGTATTTTAAAATCGTCGATCGCAAAAAAGACATGATCTTGGTGTCGGGCTTTAACGTCTATCCTAACGAAGTCGAGGAGGCGATCGCTGCTCACCCTAAGGTGCTAGAGTGTGGCGCAATCGGCGTGCCTGATGAGCACAGCGGCGAGGTGGTGAAAGTCTTTGTGGTAAAAAAAGATGACACGCTTAGCGAAAAAGACATCAAAGCGTGGGCGAAGCAGCACCTGACAGGTTATAAACGCCCAAAACAAGTGCAATTCGTCACCGAATTACCAAAATCTAACGTGGGTAAAATCCTCCGCAAAGAGCTAAGATTGCTCGATCAATCGTAAGAAAAGTAGATTTTCATCTTAAAAGCACGACCGAGAGGGTCGTGCTTTTATTTTTTGAATTGATTTTGCATAAAATATCAAAAAATTGATTGGAAAAATTGTAAAAATGTTGTATGTTATAAAACATCTGTTAACGGATAAATCAGTGCGCTGATGGGTAAATACATAAATAGTTAAAAGGAAATTAATGCCATGACAGCAACGAATTTTAGCATTCCTTCCGATCGTCCTTGGATCCAGACTTATGCAGAAGAAGGGCTTGAGCTGCATTTGGATTTGCCAAGCCACATTCATTCGCTCGTTGATACGTTTGAGGAGAGCTTTGCCAAGCATGGCAATAAGATTGCCTATACGTGCATGGGTGCATCCATCACTTATAAAGAGCTTGATGGTTACAGTCGTCAGATGGCGGCCTATTTGCAGTCATTAGGACTTACCAAGGGTAATAAAGTTGCGGTCATGATGCCAAACATTCTGCAATACCCGATTGCAATGATTGGCGTGATCCGAGCGGGTCTGACCTTGGTGAATATCAATCCGCTATACACCGCGCATGAGCTTGAGCATCAGCTTAAGGACAGCGAGGCGGATGCATTGATCATCGTGGAGAATTTTGCGCATACCTTTGAGAAAGTCAGAGATAAAGGCAGAGTTCAGCACGTCATCGTCGCGACGCTTGGCGACATGCTAGGATTTAAAGGCTTTATCGTCAATGCGGTGGTGCGCCACATCAAAAAAATGGTGCCCGCTTGGAATATCCCAAACCACACAACCTTCAAAGAAGCGTTAAGCAGCGTATCTGCCAGCCGTTATGAGCGCCCGACGCTCACATTGGACGACATTGCTGTATTGCAGTACACCGGCGGCACGACAGGCGTGGCCAAGGGGGCGATGCTCACTCATGCTAATCTGATCGCGAACGTTGAGCAGTGCATGACCTTCGTGAATAAGATTTTCCCAGATTCTGAGGATTTGACCGGCAAATACATCGCTGTTGCCTTGCCGCTTTATCATATTTTCTCATTTACGGCGTGTGGTCTTTTGGGCATGAAGATGGGCTTTAGTCAGCTGCTGATCACCAACCCTAGAGACCTTGCAGCTGTGACTAAGGACTTTGCTAAGTATAAGCCCGTATTCTTCCCTGCGGTGAATACGCTGTTTAATGCATTGGCGCATCATGAGGGTTTCCGTGCGCTTGACCACACCAACCTACGATTGTCACTTGGTGGTGGTATGTCGGTACTGCCTAGCACGGCGGCTGAGTGGGAGAAGCTGACGGGAAATTATATCGTCGAGGGTTATGGCTTATCCGAAACGTCGCCTGTGCTAACGTTGAATCCGCCGGGTGGCTATACGGGCAAGATCGGTCTGCCATTCCCAGATACTGACATTATTCTGCTTGATAATGATGACAATGAAGTGGCGCTGGGCGAACCTGGCGAGATTTGCGCCAAAGGCCCGCAAGTCATGAAAGGCTATTGGAACCGACCTGATGAGACCGAGAAAGTCACCACTAAACAAGGCTATTTCCGCACAGGTGACATCGGCGTCATGGACGAAAAAGGCTTCATCAAAATCGTCGATCGCAAAAAAGACATGATCCTAGTATCAGGCTTTAACGTCTATCCTAACGAAGTCGAAGAAGCGATCGCTGCCCACCCTAAAGTGCTAGAGTGTGGCGTCATCGGTGTTGAAGATGAGCACAGTGGCGAGGCAGTCAAGGTGTTCATCGTCAAAAAAGATGAAACCTTAACTGACAAAGAAGTCAAAGCATGGGCAAAAGAGCACTTAACCGGCTACAAACGTCCCAAGCTCATCGAATTTATTGATGAGTTGCCTAAGTCGAATGTCGGCAAGATTCTGCGTAAAGACTTGCGTGCTCTTGAGAAAAAAAATAACGCCTAATACAGAGACTATCAACAAAAAGACTTGCCCAGCAGGTCTTTTTGTTTTGTGTTATTGATGATAACTTGTTAAAATGGCACTAATTTAATCATTTATTAATCTAGGAATTTATATGCGTAATGATGGCCGTCAATTAAACGAACTTCGTCCAGTGTCTTTTGTCCGTAATTATACCAAGCATGCCGAAGGTTCGGTTTTGGTAAGCTTTGGCGATACTAAGGTGCTGTGTACTGCAAGTGTTGAGGCGGGCGTGCCGCGCTGGTTAAAAGGTCAGGGTCAAGGCTGGCTTACGGCTGAATACGGCATGCTGCCACGCGCTACTGGTACGCGCACACAGCGTGAAGCCGCTCGTGGCAAGCAGTCAGGACGAACCCAAGAGATTCAGCGTCTTATCGGACGTTCTCTGCGCGCGATGCTGGATCTAAAGAAGCTTGGTGAGAACACCATCTACATCGATTGTGATGTGATTCAGGCTGATGGCGGGACGCGCACAGCCAGCATCACAGGCGCGGCAATCGCGCTTATCGACGCACTAGAGAGTTTGCAGCGCAATAAGAAACTAACCCAAGATCCACTGCTAGGGCTTGTGGCGGCAGTATCAGTTGGCATCAAGGCTGGCAAGGCTTATCTCGACCTTGATTATTCGGAAGATTCTACCTGTGATACGGATTTGAATGTGGTCATGACGCAGGCGGGTGGATTCATTGAAATCCAAGGAACAGCAGAAGATAAGCCGTTCACTCGTGATGAAGCGGATGCGATGTTGGCACTTGCTGATGCGGGTATTCGCTCGCTTATCGACGCTCAACAAAAGGCACTGGGCTGGTGATGCAAGTTCTTGATGATGGCGTATCGATCACGCTGACAGGCACGGACAGCGATCCCTTATTCTTGTGGGCGATTGGCATGCTTGTCTTTGCGCTCATTGTGGCAGTGATTTGTTTTACCATGCCTGTACCTTATGCCATCGGTTCGGTGGCGATTTGGGCGGTTTTGATGTATTTTTTTAATCAAAAAAAACATGCCGCCAAAACTCAAAAGCGTTACGCCAGAGGTGTCCTTATTATCAAGAATCGCCATCTAACCATCAACGGCATGGGAATGTCATTAAGTGATGGCGCTCAAACTGATGTCAATGGCGACAGCCTTGTGGTATCCGACAGGGGAATTGCTCATAGATTCTTAGGGTTTGAAGATGAGCGCGAGATTGCCATTGCCCAGGCGGTGTTGATGGGTCGGAAAGTGGCTAAGCGCAGTGCCAGCATCACCCTAAATGAAAACGGGTAAATAAATCAAAGACAGATGTGAAACATTTAGCAATGCATTGCATCATCGCCAAAGATTGTCGGCTAAATGTTATCACCATAGAGTATGGTTAAGTCTTTAATCTGATGGCTTATTTATAGATAAACGCGGTGTCGCTATGTAACGGCACCGCGTTATTTTTTGCCATTTATGGGTTGATCCTAGAGATATGTAGGTAATACAAAGAAATCTTAGTATCCAAGAGTATCCCGCTGAGAAGCGGTAAATAATTGCACGCCGCTCGATGTTGCTCCATAGAGTATCAAAAAGGCTTTACCACCACCAAAATCACCACCGCAATCAGGATAAAAACAGGGATCTCGTTAAACCACCGCCAATAGACGTGGGTTTTTAGTTTGGGATTATCGGCAAGGCGAAGGCGAAAACGACCGCAAATCAGGTGATAGATGGTGAGCAGGATGACGAGCGTGATCTTGGCGTGTAGCCAGCCTTGGGTCTTATAGATTTGCCAATTCATGACGACCATAGATAGCCCGAGAATCCATGTCGCTATCATCGAAGGGTTCATGATGCCGCGATATAATTTACGCTCCATGATGGTGAAGCGTTCTTGACTGATTTTATCATCGCTCATGGCATGATAGACGAACAGTCTTGGTAGATAAAAAATCCCTGCAAACCAGCAAACCATCGCAATGATGTGAAAGGCTTTGATGTATTCAAACATGGCGCTATCTCACCCAATAAAAAAGTGGCATTATACCACTTTTTTTTATTTTTATCGTCTGATTGAAAATTAAAACTTCATCTGCATGCCAATCAGACCGCCAACATCCGTATCGCCATCGATGTGGTCTGCGGAGATGCTTGCGTTTAGATTGGCATTGCCAAACCTATACTTGGCGCCCAAATGAGCGTGAGTTTGGGTGTCTTTTTCGCCCTTGACGGGGGTGTTAAATCCGCGCGTATATTCTCGAATAGATGGCAGAGATGCAGTAACGATGCGCTCATCATCGTTAAACTCTCGGCTGAAACTTACGCCGCCGTACAGATCGGCTTTGTCATTTAGCGAATATTGCAGATCAAGCCCCAGCTCTCCTTGTAGAGATTTTTGGGTTTGCTTGTTAAAGCGCATCGCGGTCGATAGATTTGGACTGCTCTCGGTGATGTCATCGATGCGCACTTTTTGGGTGTTCACACCGATATAGGGGTGATAAGTAACCGAATTGCCCAGCTGATAACCAAGTTGCAATCCTGCGTGGGTGCGTCTGCCGTTCGCCTCGCTCGTATGAGTTCGGGGTGCACCATCCCAGGCGATGTGACGACTGGTGTCAATGCTAAGGCGATCGATGCCAACGTTGGCTTTTAGCTGTACATTGCCAAAGTTCTGACGATGATATAGCCCTGCGCCGATGGCTTTTGTGGTTGCGCTCATGGTGCTGCCCAGATGATTATCTTGTTCTTGATGGCTGAGGTAAAAGCCTGTATTTCTGTGCTGACCAGCATGGTCAAAGCCGAGCGTTACAATGGGATCAACATCTTGGCTGCCTGACACATCTGCCCATAGCGAATGTGTATGAGAGTCCAAAGTATCCATTCGGCGATTGAGCTGTCGATCCTTGGCGCTACCTGTACGGATCAATTGGGTTGGCAATGCTGCAATCTGTGCCGGTGCATCAATGATGTTCTGATAGTACTGCGCCAAAATACGGTGCGTGCGTCCTGATGGGTGGATTAAGTCAGCGAACATGTAGTTTTCGCCTGTCGCTCCTGCCATGAGTGAGTTTTCATCGCAAGCCAATGATGACGATGTTGGGTTGATGTTTGGCTTATTGTGGCATGCCACGCCATTGGCATTTTCAAAGCCAAAAGCTTCTTTATTTGCAACCGCTTCTTGAAGTAGGGCAAAGGTATTGGCAGGTACGACGTTGGCGGTGGTGCCATTTAGGGCATTAAATACACCACTATTATACATCTGAGTTAGAAGTTGCACCTGTCCTTTTTGGGCGGATAATACAGGGTGGTTTTGCACAAGTGGTGTGAGTGACAAATCAGGAATGTTTGGCACCAGGATGACTTTTGCTCCTGCTTGATTTAATGTTTCTATGTCAGTTGCGGTCGCTCGAACGGCATTGGCAACTTGTGAAGGGTTGGCATGTTCGATGGCGTAGAACAAGTCATTCGCCCCAATCCATACCGCATACAGTGCATTGGGGTCGGTCTGACCGTTGGTATTTGTTAGGTAATGCTTGATTTGGTCGTTGGTGGTGGGAATGTTTACGCTGACCGCACCACTTGCATCTGCCCATGTGGCGGTGCGTGCCGACTGGGAACCGCCCACAGTATAATTAGTCCCAGTGGGGTTGTCGGGCGTGTTGGGGTTGGCGGTTTTGCCATAACTTTGGGCAAATAGGCTTGACCACACGGGGTCGGGGTTGGTAGTAAAAGACGGCTGTAAGGCGTTGCCAAGGGTGCTGTCTTGCTCGCTGACCAAGTCTTTTAGGCGACCTGTGTCGGACAAGCTATCCCCAAAAATAATCACCTGACTATAGTTGGCATGTGAGGTTGGTGCGTATAACGAAAATGCTAATGCAGCAGCAATGGCAGAGCGTTTGATTAAAGTATGTTTTGGCATGATTGATTCCTTGTGTTAATCCTTTAAAAATACCTGCAAAGTCCAATGTTATTCATTCGATGCAGGTGATTTATTAATTATCAACAAATAGAATTATGCTGATAATGGGCAGCCTTGCGGTAGGTCGTCTAGTTCGCTTTTGCCTGTCATGGCGTTGATGACTTTTAATCGTGGTGCGGCTTTTTCAGGGTGTAGTCCAAGCTCTGCCATCAAGCGATCGTCATTGGCTTGAGATTGGTTGCCTGTAGTGAGTAGCTTATCCCCATAGAAGAAGGAGTTGGCGCCTGCCATGAATGCCAATGCTTGCTCGCCATCTGTCAGGCTCTCACGACCTGCTGATAGACGTACATAACTGGTTGGGCAGCAAATGCGTGTCACTGCAATCGTGCGAATCCATTCAATCACGGATAATTGGCCTTCAGCCAGGACCTTGTCACCAAGAGGTGTGCCTTCAATGGGCACCAACAGGTTAACAGGGATGGACTGAGGTGGGATGGGCATTTGGGTGAGTTCATGCACCCAGTCGATGCGATCTTCGCGACTCTCGCCCATGCCAACGATCGAGCCGCTACATACGTTGATGCCTGCATTCCTGACGTGGTCCAGCGTCTCTAATCGATCGTCGTATGAGCGGGTGGAGGTGACTTGACTGTAGTAGTTACGTGAAGTGTCTAAGTTGTGATTATAGTAATCCAGTCCTGCATCTGCCAAGGTCTGGGCTTGATCGGGCTTTAGCATACCTAGCGTCATGCACGTCTCAAGCCCCAGGTTTTTAACTTCGCTGATTAATTCAACCAGGTACGGCATGTCTTTGGCGCTGGGGTGTTTCCATGCTGCGCCCATACAGAAGCGAGATGAGCCCGATGCTTTGGCGCGTTTGGCGGCATTGATGACTTTTTGGATTTCGAGGCGTTTTTCGGCTTCTAGACCTGTCTTGTCACGATGATGCCCTGACTGTGAGCAGTAACCACAGTCTTCGGGGCAGTTGCCGGTCTTGATGGATAGCAGGGTGCTGATTTGAACTTCGTTGGCATTGAAATGCTGGCGATGGACGTTTTGAGCTTGCATCAACAAATCCATCAAAGGCAAATCAAACAAACGGGCGATTTCTTCCTTGCTCTTATAGGTTGGGCTGTGTATATTCATCATGATGTTCCTATCAAAAAACAGATAAGCAAGCTTATCAGTAAACAAATGTTCCTTATTTTAACAAATTCTACACCAATAGCAAGTCTTAGCCATCACTCATTATTTGCCCAGCTTGGACTTAATGGCACTAATGGCTTGCTCAGCATAAGGCTTGACCTGTGCGATGTATGGTTTGGCTTGGTCGATATAGCCTTTATATTCCTCAGGGATTTTGACTGCATGTTTGGCAACACCTGCAAACCACAGCACAAGTTTATAATCGCCTGTGATCTTAACCTCACCATCTTGAATGGCGGTCATGAAGGCGGCGATGTCACCTTTGGTCAGTAGCTTGACGCCCGTGGCAGAGTCTTGAAATTCAATAGTGAGATCAGCGTCTTGCGTCTTAACAAGCGTGTGCGTAAAACTGCCTTGGCGGAATTCATAATAACGTTCAGCGGTCGGGCTGATGAACTGAATGCACACGTCTTTGTCTTTAACAAGTGCGGTCAGCGCCTCGTTGGTGTTATTCTTAATCAATGACGACAGGCGAAAGCCAAGTGCGGCAAGTAGGGCGTCTAGGGCATCCGCCTTAATGTCTAAAATAGGCAATGTAAACATAAAATCCAATCTATTCTGGCTAAAATTTATCTTAGTTTAACAAAAACCCTAAAAAATCAAGTAGGGCTTTTGTATCAGTGTTGATGTATTCTTACTGTGATAGGCGGTGTGAATTATGCGCGCACATCAAATCGATGTCCTAGCGCGTACAGCACACCTTCAAGTCCTGTGATGTTCACAGCGGCATCAGCCTTGGCGCGGACGATAGGCTTGGCGCGGTAGGCGACGCCCACATCGCTGATCGCCATCATCGGCAGGTCGTTGGCACCATCGCCAACACTGACGACCTGATGCATGCCCAGACCTAGCTTCTCAGCGGTCTTGGCAACGATGGCAGCTTTTTTGTCGCCATCAATGATGTTGTCATCGACTTGACCTGTCAGCTGACCATCTAAGATGGACAAGGCATTGGCATGATATTCATCCATGCCAAGCGTCTCGGCGACATATTTGGCAAATGGTACAAATCCGCCTGAGATCAGCACCGTATGATAGCCAATGGCTTTTAGCGCGCGGATGGTGGCATGTGCACCTGATGAGAAGGTGATGTGATTGGCGATAATCTCATCGACGACAGAGGCATCCACACCCTCTAACAGTGCAACGCGGCGCGCAAAGCTGGTCGCAAAGTCAATCTCGCCGCGCATCGCTTGTTCGGTGATCTCTAGAACTTTATCCTCAATGTCGCAATATCTGGCAAGCTCAACGATGACCTCTTGTTCGATCAGCGTTGAATCCATGTCAAAGCACGCCAAGCGGTGCTTATGTAGCATTTGCCCAATTGATAAAATATGAACATCCGCCTCATTACCAAGCTTGCTGTGAAAATGCGCGCTGATCTGCTCGTCGATGATATGCGCGGCCGCTTCGCGTTTGGTGTCGCTCATCTCGGTGCGTTTGGTGGGGGCTAGCAGGTATCGATGAATAGACACATCAGCAAGCGGTGTGGCAGCTTCGATGATATGTGCGTTTTGTTTGGCGATTTCGTCATCATGGACATCGATCGCTTGCCAATTGGCCTGCGTGTCCGTCCATGCTTTCATGAGCTCATCGACATTGTTGTGCGGATTTTTGGTGATGACTACGATGGCAAAGACAGGCAGTGAATCCAATGTGGTGCTATCAATGCTCATGCCTTCTGGTAAGACGTGTGCGACGGAAGATAGGGCGTTTTGCCATGCTTGGCTGCTTTTTGGTAGGGCGTAAGTCATGCTCATGAGAAATCCAATTGCTTAATAAATGGTTCAAGATAAAATACCACAAAATCACTGCTATCATGCCCAAATCCGTCAAAAAATACAAGCCTAATTGTTAAATTTTATAAAACACATCCAAAAAAGCGCCAAAAATCTCGCCAATACTTTATTTTTTATAGAAAAAACCATGAAAAACAACACAAAAACGCATTAATTTATCAATAACCGTGTTAAAATAATCATTTTAATCAATTTTCTCTTTTTGTTCCAAGTTTTTGGTCTAGGCTTTTGATCTTATGACTTTTTTAGCGCCACGGCAAGGACTGTTTGCCGCGATTATTTTGATAAGTTTGTGCTTGCATACGCTGTTTTTTGTGGTGAGCGAAGAGCGAGAGATTAAGGATGAGCAACGCGCCGTTGCCGAAAAGTCGGTGGCTTTACTTGCCCAAGAGTTAAAAGTGCCGCTTGCGACGAATGATCGCATCAGCATGAGCGTGGTCGCTGACAAATACGTCAAAGAATCTCAAGTGTCGTTCGTGGGAATCTACGATGCCAAAGATCAGCTGCTCGTGCCTGTCGGCTCGGACAATGACAGCGGGGTTGCGCTGCGTGAATCTGTGGTCTCAGGCAGTGATGCGCTGGGCAGTGTCGTGGTGAAGGCGGCTGATGTCAGTCGCGCCGAGATCATCTCAAAGCATTGGCTGTTCTTGCTTGGTGCTCTAGGATTGCATGCGATGCTATGGCTGCTTTATGGTTATTTGGCGCGCCCAACCCAAGAGCTAAAAGAAGCCATCGCAAAAAAAGTTCGCATGGATCTATTGGATAAAGGCATCTTATATCAACCACCTCAGCACAGTGAGGAGAGCGAGCCTGCTTCAAGCCAAAACTCTATCAAATCATTCCTAGAAAAAGCTAAAACCGAACAAAAACCTGATCAATCTACCCAAGTCGCTGCTCAAAGCATTGAAGCAAGCCTACACGATCAAGATTACATCGTGCAGATGCTGTTTGAAGATCCCAATCAGCTGCTTGCGACCGTAAGCCATGATAATAAGGCTGCGTATTTTGCGCTGTGTGATCAGCTGCTTGATAAGGCGATTGTGCATCTATTAGAGTTGCCATTATTGACGGGTGTCGATGCTTCTGTGATTAAGTACTACGATGACAAAGGTGCCAAAGTTGCTCTGCGAGGCGAATCACCTGCCAAGACTGCGACCGCTGCTGTATTCTTATCTAAGCTCATGCTCATGCTCAACCAAGTGGTGTATGACAAGCACCGCGAGATCAAGCGATTCACTTGGCAGATTCGCACCACGGTCAGTGATGCGCACCGTGCTGATTCAGCGGTGGATCTAACCAAGAAACGCCGTGAAGCGCCGTTAATTCTAATTGATGATAAAGCTCAAGATGAAATCAAAATCTACGCCGAGCTTGTCCGCTTAGAAAACCCAATGTCCATTCAAGAGCGTGAAAGCCGTGCTCTGGCGAGTGTCACAAAAGCGACCGCTGAACGCCTACGCAGCGTGCGTGATAAAGTGCTGCTTGAGGATTAGTTGGCTGCATGTCGCTTAACGTGACTGAGGTGCGGGATCTGTTTTGAAGATTCGTCACATTTTTGTCATAAAAATATGCAAAAATTCTTGACAATTTTTAAAATAACAGATATAAGGCATTGAGTAGTCGGTAAAGTATTTTAATCCAAGCTTAGCCGATCGCCCGATGAACCAAAAACGCACATAAGGAGTCATGATGAGCGACATTGATGATGATTTTGATGATGACAGCTTTGAAGAAGATGCCGATGCGCAGCTGGTGGACGAGACGAAAGCCAAGCCTTTGGAAAAGCGTTTAAAGATTGATGCGCTATTAGAGCAGCAGCGTCTAAAGAAGCTTCAGCTGGCACTTGAACAAGAAGATGACTTTGCTGAATTTGATTTAGATGACGATGATGATTTTGATGATTTGTAATTATCTTGTCAGAATTGATGGTAATAATGGGCTTGTATCGATGTGTCGGTATGAGCCTTATTTATAACAAATTCCCAACCCATAAGAGAGTACTATGAACAAGCAAGAATTATTTGATTATTTGGCATCAGATGCCAACCAACTTGGCCTTGACCCGATCGCAGCGCACGGATTTTTGACCGCAACCGTGGTGGGTAAGCCGCTGCCAAATTGGATTTCGGCATTTTTTGAAGGTGCGGACGCTCAAGTGCCAAGCGAAGTAAAAGACGCGCTACAAGCATGGCAACAAGAACTGTACGATACCCTAAAAGCTGAAGAGCCGATCGAGTTGCCATTCGATGCCAGCGAAGAGGCAGAAGACTTTAGCGAAGAGGGTGATTTGGCGGCTTGGGCGATTGGCTTTGTCGATGCCATGTATTCAGATGAGAATGTTGATTGGTTCGATGATGAGAACACCGAAGAAGATGTGGCGATGCTCACTCTGCCGATGGTGCTACTGTCAGGCATCGATCCTGAGATGGATGAGATGCGCGATGAAGAGACGTTGGCGCAAATGGCCAATTCACTAGAAGACAACATCACAGAGCTGTTCTTGTTATTCCACACAGATGATTGATTTTGATTGTATTTATGGTCATTTATCAGTAAAATGGGTCGCATTGACCCATTTTTTATTTGGGTAAAAATCCATTAAAATCAAGGATAATCATAAGGGTAATTATGCAATTATCAAATCTAGAATACCTGCCAAATCACACCATTACCGAGCGCCTGGATGTCGTCTATGGCAGCACCGTACGCTCAAAGCACATCGGTAAAGATTTCTTATCAGGCCTAAAAAACATCGTCGGCGGCGAGCTGGTCGCCTACACAGAGCTGCTAGAAGAAGCTCGTGAAGAGGCAATCGACCGCATGATCAAAAAAGCAAGTGCGCTCGGCGCTGATGCGGTGGTAGGCGTCAGATTCTCTACGTCGAGCATCGCAGCAGGCGCATCCGAACTGTTCGTCTATGGCACCGCGGTTAAGGTCGCAAGAAGCCATGCGCCATTCACGCCAAGTGTAACCGATGATGTGTAGGAACCGTGATGGATAATGACATCATTGTGATATTGATGAATAACTTCGCCATCGTGTTGGCGGTGTTGTTATTCTTTGTGGGCTGGGCTTTTGGTGGGCTAAATGAGCGAAGGCACTTAGCCAGATTGGACAAAGATGAGCAGGCTTATCGCGACATCACCGTCTCTAGCGAGCGGTTTTATCGGGTGAATAGCAAGCAGGGCAGTCAGCTGGTGGTGGGGAGTGTTGTGGTTGCTCAAGACCGATTTAAGATGGTGATTGCGCAGTTTTTGAGTATTTTTGGTAAGAATCTAACGACCTATGAGACGCTGTTAGAGCGTGGGCGACGTGAGGCGATTGTGCGCATGAAGGCGCGTGCGCGCATGGCAGGCTATGATGCGGTGATGGGTGTGCGTTTGGAGATCAGTAATATCGGTGCTAATGATCCATCAGGTGATGCCATCGAGGTGATCGCCTATGGCACGGCGTTCAAGCGATAACCATATAAAATAGATCGCCATTTGTTAAATAACCATCAAAAATTTCCCCAATAAACGTCCATTTTAGGGTAAAATTAACAGTTTTAGTTTTTATTATTTTGTAGATTTAAGAGTATTGTATGAGCGAGCACAACCAAAAGACATTGGCGGATTTGTCCGCAGCTTATAACCCTGCTGAGATTGAGGGTGGGCGTTATCAGACTTGGGAAGAAGCGGGGTTTTTTAAGCCTACTTTTGATAAGCTAGAGTCATTCTCCATCGCCATTCCGCCGCCGAATGTCACGGGCTCGTTGCACATGGGACATGGTTTTAATAACACCATCATGGATGCGCTGACTCGTTATCATCGCATGAAAGGCTACAACACACTCTGGCAACCAGGTACCGACCACGCTGGTATCGCAACTCAAATGGTTGTTGAGCGCAAGCTTGGCTTGGAGGGGGTGACTCGCCACGATCTAGGGCGTGAGAAATTCCTAGAAAAAGTGTGGGAATGGAAAGAAGAATCAGGCGGTAACATCACGCGCCAAATTCGCCGCCTAGGCTCATCAGTGGACTGGTCTCGCGAACGATTCACAATGGATGAGGGTCTGTCTCGTGCGGTGCAGGATGTGTTCGTTAAGCTGCATGATGAAGGATTGATTTATCGTAAAAAACGCCTTGTCAATTGGGACTGTAAATTAAAAACTGCCATCAGTGATTTGGAAGTAGAAAATCGTGATGAAAAAGGCTTTATGTATCACGTTCGCTATCCTTTTGTCGCTGGGCAAACGGACGCCAATGGAGCAAGCCTTGACGGCAAGTATATGCACATTGCCACCACTCGCCCAGAGACCATTTTGGCAGACGGCTGTTTGGCGGTACACCCCAATGACAGTCGCTATACGCACATTGTGGGCAAAATGGTTCACGTGCCATTGACCGACCGTGTCATTCCTGTGTTGGCTGACCCTTATCCCGACCCTGAATTTGGTACGGGGTGCGTAAAAATTACCCCTGCTCACGATTTTAATGACTATGAAGTGGGTGAACGCCAAAACATTGAGATTATTAACCTGATGAACCTTGACGGCACGATGAATGAAAATTGTCCGCCTGCTTATCAAGGGCTTGACCGCTTTGACGCTCGCACAGCCATCATCGCCGATTTAGAAACTTATGAATTTTTGGAAAAAGTAGAACCCCACGAATTAAAACGCCCCTATGGCGACCGCTCGGGCGTGGTCATTGAGCCACTTTTGACCGACCAATGGTATGTCAAAATTGATGAGCTTGCCAAACCAGCCATAGATGCGGTGCAAAATGGCGATATTAAATTTGTGCCAGAACAATATACCAATATGTACATGGCTTGGATGCGCGACATTCAAGACTGGTGCATCAGCCGTCAGCTGTGGTGGGGGCATCGCATTCCTGCATGGTATGATGATGTAGGTAACGTCTATGTGGCGCATAACGAAGCTGAAGTTCGCGCCAAATATAACCTAGCCCAAGACATCACATTGCGCCAAGATGAGGATGTGCTGGATACTTGGTTTAGCTCAGGGCTGTGGACGTTTAGCACGCTAGATTGGGGCAATCCTAATGATGATGGCCGTGTGTTATCAACCTTCCATCCGACGAGCGTATTGGTGACAGGTTTTGACATCATCTTCTTCTGGGTGGCGCGCATGATCATGCTGACCATGCATTTTGTTAAGAATGAAGACGGTACACCTCAAGTCCCATTCAAGACCGTCTATGTGCATGGACTTGTGCGTGATGCCCAAGGTCAAAAAATGTCAAAATCTAAAGGCAATGTCCTAGATCCGATTGACCTGATTGATGGCATTGACCTTGAAAGTCTGGTGAGTAAGCGTACCACGGGGCTGATGAACCCAAAAGATGCCGCCAAAATCGAAAAAGCAACACGTAAAGAGTTCCCCGAAGGCATCGCGGCGCACGGTACGGATGCGCTGCGTTTTACCTTTGCAAGCCTAGCGAGCACAGGTCGTGACATTAACTTTGACCTAAAGCGTATTGAAGGTTATCGTAATTTTTGTAATAAAATTTGGAACGCCAGCCGTTTCGTATTGATGAATGTCGAAGGTAAGACCATCGCATCAAGTGCCAATCCTAACCTGTGGGAGCTGCCTGAGCAATGGATCGTCAGCCGCCTTCAAAAATGCGAAAAAGCAGTTCAGACAGCATTTGAGACGTATCGTCTAGACTTGGCGTCACAAGCGATTTATGACTTCATCTGGAATGAGTACTGCGATTGGTATGTGGAGCTTACTAAGCCTGTGCTTAACGATGAGACTGTATCGGATGAGCGTAAGGCGGAGATTCGCCGCGTGCTACTTGCCACGCTAGAGGCGGCGCTGCGTTTGGCGCATCCAATCATGCCATTCATCACCGAGGAGATTTGGCAGATCATCGCACCGATGCTAGGACTTGCCAAGGCAGGCGATAGCATTATGCTGGCATCATTCCCTGTGGCGAATGCCCAGCGTATCAACGATCAAGCCGAGAGCGACATGACATGGCTACAAAGCCTAATCGGCGCGGTGCGAAACATCCGCGGTGAGATGAAGCTGGGCAATGCCGTACGTCTGCCTGTGCTACTGCAAGGCGTAACGGACGAAGAGAGAGCAAGCCTTGCACGCATTGAAAGTCAGTTTAAAGCCCTTGCTAAGGTTGAGCGTTTGGAATTTTTAGGTAATGATGAAAAAGCCCCATTATCATCATCAAGTGTGATTGGGCAAGCAACGGTGTATGTACCGATGAAAGGCTTGATTGACCCTACGGTGGAATTGGCTCGTCTCAATAAAGAACTGGAAAAACTTACCAAACAATACGACCAAATCGCAAATAAACTTGCCAATGAAGGGTTTGTTGCCAAAGCCCCTGCGAGTGTGGTAGAAGCAGAGAGAGCGAAATTGGAGGAATTAGAAGGGCAGATTGGGAAGGTGAAGGAGAGTGTGGAGCAAATCAACAATATGTGATTTGTGATTGGTTGAAAAATCAGGCATAATCATTGTGAAATGACTATGTCTGATTATCATTTTTTTAGAGAAGTATTATG
>NZ_JAAELD010000083.1 GCF_024227015.1 Moraxella sp. | reverse complement strand
GTGTGGATTTGCCCGCTGATGAAAGTCAGATTTTACGAATTTATCGGCAGGCGTTATCTTCTCGGTTACCCGATTTGATCGCCAAATGGCAACCCATCGTTGGTAGGGTCGCCAGTGAAGTGCGCTTAAAGAAAATGAAAACTCGCTGGGGTACATGTAATACTCGTGAAGGTAGAGTGTGGCTGTCGGTATATTTGGCGGCATATCCCTATGAATGCACCGAATATGTGTTCGTGCATGAGCTTTGCCATCTCATTCATGCCAATCACAGCCCATTATTTTGGGCGGAAGTCAAAAAAGCCATGCCAGATTATAAAAAATGGCATGACCTTCTAAAAGCGCGTGATGAAAGCTTGTAAGGGCGGTTATCCGTGCTTTTTGGCGTCTTCTGTCATGGCTTGATGGAAGATCTCGCTTAGAATGCGCACATCATCAACGCGTGCGTAGTTAAGGCGTGTGATGAATGCCAGTCGGCGATGTGGACCGGGTTCTGACAGTGGTACAGAAGTTAGGTCATGGATGGTCGATAGCTGATCAAGTGCCATCTTAGGCACGAGCGTCGTCCCCATGCCAGACAGCGCCATCTGAATGATGGTGTTGAGGCTGGCCTCAGAGAATCCTGACTTGATCTCGCTTTTGTTCATTTGGCATACAGACAGTACTTGATCGGTCAAGCAGTGACCTTCACCCAGTAATAGTAAGTTAGTCTTAGATAGCTCGCCACTGGTGATGTGCTTGGAGCTAGCGTGTTCGTCCCCTTTTGGGAAAATCGCAAAAAAATCTTCCCCCCAAAATTCAAAGGTATGCAGACCTTCCACAGGGTATGGCAGGGCGATGATGGCGGTGTCAATGTGTCCGTAGCGTACCTGATCGATGAGGCGCTCGGTTTGTTTTTCGGTGATGGACAGCTCAAAGTTGGGATGGCTTTTCTTTAGGGTAGGCAGCACTTTAGGTAGTAGATAAGGTGCGACAGTTGGGATGATGCCGATCGTCATCGGGTAGGCAAGTGGCGTCTGATGATTGTGCGCGCGTGTGACCAAATCGCTGATCTCGCTAAAAACGCGCTGCGCTCTGTCTAGAATCTCTTCGCCGATTGGGGTGATGAGTACTTGTTTGTTATTACGCTCAAAGATCTGTGTGTCAAGCTGCTTTTCAAGCTCGGCGATGCCAAGGCTTAGTGCAGACTGTGAGATATTGCATTCTTCGGCGGCGCGCTTGAAGTGCTTGTGCTTGGCGACCGCCAGAGCGAATTCCAACTGACGTAAAGTAATCATAAAAGTTATCCCAATTCAAACATAAAATTATGACCCCTATTTTACACCTAAGTTTTATAAAACAAAACAGGATAATTAAAAGTTTTAAATGTATAAAGGCGGGATTTTTGTTATGATGGACGGGCAGGGCAGTTTTGGGCAAGGGTTTATCGTCCAGCTGTACAATTTTCATCCATTAACATATAGGTGTAATTATGACCGCAATCATCAACCAACAGATTCCTGAATTTACCACCGAAGCATTTGTAAACGGTGAGTTCAAAACCATCTCTTCAGAAGATACCAAAGGCAAATGGTCTATCTTCATGTTCTACCCACACGACTTCACTTTCGTGTGCCCAACTGAGCTTGAAGACATGGCTGACCACTACGAAGAGCTAAAAGGTCTTGGCGTAGAAGTATATGCAGTATCTACTGACAGCCACTTCGTACACAAAGCATGGCACGATTCATCTCCTGCAATCGGTAAAGTAAAATACCCAATGCTTGGCGATGGTACTGGTAAAATCACTCGTGGCTTCAACATCATGATCGAAGACGATCACGCTGCACTACGTGGTACTTTCCTAGTAGATCCAGACGGCTTCATCAAAGTAGCTGAGATCCACGACCTAGGTATCGGTCGTTCTGCTAAAGACATGATCCGTAAAGTAAAAGCAGCTCAATATGTTCGTGAAAACGATGGCGAAGTTTGCCCAGCGGCATGGGAAGCAGGTCAAGAGACCTTAAAGCCAAGCCTAGACCTAGTTGGTAAAATCTAAGCTCTAAGCTAATCTTAAAAAACCATCCAATCTTGGGTGGTTTTTTGTTTGCTAATATATAAAAAACACAAGCCCAAAAGACTTGTGTTTTTTAAAGCGAATAATCTTACAATTATGCTTTGGTCAGTAGATACTGATACAGTTCGTCTTTTAGGGCAAGTTTTTTGCGTTTTAGACCTTCGATCTCTTCAGCGCGGCTGCCTGCAGCAACTGGGTCGTTCTCTAGGTTGGTGATTTCTTCATCAAGTTCATTGTGCTCGTCGAATAGTTTGACGAAATGTAGGTCGTTATCGGTTTTTAGTTTGGTGATCAGTTCGCGGTATTCTGGGAACATGGAATTCTCCTTTGAGTTTGGTGTCATAATGACGAAATTCGCCACATAGAATTGTTCTGCGGCTAAGATTATCTTACCAAGAATGATGAGCCTTAGCAAGCAATAAAAATAAGCGTCATCCGCACAATTGCAATATAATAACAAGGCAGAGATATTGTTTGGTTTAAGTTGTTGAGCTTTAGCAATGTGAATGTTTAAAATTCTCAAATTTGCATTATTCCGCTATCGGCTTATAATGGCATTATACATTCCGATTTATTTATTTTATTTAGTTTTAAGGTGATTTTTATGTTAGACCAATCATTATTAGATGCTGTTAAAACGTACAGCGCCAACATGACCCGTCCGATTCAGATGATTCTGGGTCAAGGTGAGCACGACAAACGTGCTGAGCTGATCGATTTTCTTGAAAAAATCGCCAGCACTTCTGATAAGATCGGCTTTGATAAGACTGTGGTAGATACTGACCTATCTGCGATGAGCTTTAAGATTGCCACCGACAATCGCGATACAGGCATTGTGTTTAGTGGCATCCCTGGCGGTCATGAATTCACGTCGCTACTGCTTGCGATTTTGCATGCTGGCGGTCACACCATGAAGCTGGACGAAGGCATTCAAGACCTGGTTAAGCGCATCCAAAAACCACTAAAATTCCAAACTTTCGTATCGTTGTCTTGCCATAACTGCCCAGACGTCGTACAGGCATTGAACCAATTTGCTGTACTGAACGATGGCATCGAGAACGAGATGATCGATGGCGGTGTGTTCCCAGAGCTTGTAGAAGCCAACAACATTCAAGGCTTGCCTGCGGTATTCCTAAACGGCAAACCATTCCTAAACGGTAAAGTCGATACCGCGCGTATCATTGATAAGCTGCAAGCTGAATACCCTGATCTACTGTCTGAAGGTGTGGCTGAAGAATTAGAAACCCAAGACGTGACCGTCATCGGCGGTGGTCCTGCAGGTTCGGCAGCTGCCATCTATACCG
>NZ_JAAELD010000082.1 GCF_024227015.1 Moraxella sp. | reverse complement strand
TCTGGGGAGCGCAACGTGAGCTGTAGGAGCGTAGACCAAAGAGCGCACAGAGCGAATGCAAAGAACACCAAAAAACGCACAAAAATCAATGCCTAAAATGACGCATTCCTGTGAACACCATTGCGATATCATGTTCATTCGCCGCTGCGATAACTTCTTTGTCGCGCATTGATCCACCTGGTTGAATAACGGCAGTAATGCCCACGTCAGCAGCAGCGTCAATGCCATCCCTAAATGGAAAAAAGGCATCTGATGCCATGATACTGCCTTTCACTTCTAATTTTTCATCGGTTGCTTTAATCGCGGCAATTTTGGCACTGTAAACGCGGCTCATTTGCCCGGCACCGATACCAATTGTCATGCCGTCTTTACAATAGACGATGGCATTGGATTTGACAAATTTGACTACTTTCCATGCAAAAAGTAAATCTTGTAATTCTTTTTCTGTGGGTTGTCGTTCAGTGACGATTTTTAAGTCAGCCGCTGTGATTACGCCTAAATCGCGATCTTGTACCAATAAGCCTCCATTGACTCGTTTAAAATCCAAAGTTTTGCCAATATCTCCTTTGTTAAAAGGGGGAGTTTCCCAAGTTAATACGCGCACATTGGTTTTAGTGGCTAAAATGGGTTTAGCCTCCTCAGCGATTTTGGGGGCGATAATCACTTCAACAAATTGACGATCAATAATGGCTTTTGCGGTTTGGGCATCAAGGGAGCGATTGAAGGCGATAATTCCGCCAAATGCGGAGGTGGGATCTGTTTTAAAAGCACGATGGTATGCCGTCAAAATATTCTCGCCAATCGCCACCCCGCAAGGATTGGCATGTTTGACAATCACACAAGCAGGGCTATCATCATAGGATTTGACACATTCCAGGGCAGCATCTGTATCAGCGACATTATTATAAGATAATGCTTTGCCCTGTAATTGTGTTGCTGTTGCAATACAAACCTCTTTGGGGGAAATTTCGGCATAAAAGGCGGCTTTTTGATGGGGGTTTTCGCCATAGCGCATGGCTTCTACTTTTTGGTATTGCAGCGAGAGAGTCGGCGGAAATGCTGTGTTTTGACTGAGGTAATTCGCAATTGCGGCATCATAATGTGCTGTATGTGCAAAGACTTTACAAGCCAAAGCAAAGCGTGTTGCCTCACTCACTGCGCCGTTATTAGCCGCCATTTCCTCTAAAATGCTGTTATAGTCTTTTGTATCAACCACCACCGTGACGGCAGCATGATTTTTAGCCGCAGAGCGCAACATGGCGGGACCGCCTATATCAATGTTTTCAATCGCAGTGGCTAAATCGCAATCAGGTTTAGCAATGGTTTGTTCAAATGGATATAGATTAACGACGAGCAAATCAATCGGATAAATATCGTGATCGTTCATCACAGTCTCATCTACACCACGTCGCCCTAATAATCCGCCATGAATTTTGGGGTGTAATGTTTTCACTCTTCCAGCCATCATTTCTGGAAAGCCTGTGTAGTCAGAAACTTCCGTGACAGAAATGCCATGATCTCTGAGTAATTGAGCAGTGCCGCCAGTGGATAAAATTTCTACCCCTTTATCGCTTAAAGCTTGTGCAAATGCAACAATATCTGATTTATCAGAGACACTGATGAGTGCGCGTTGG
>NZ_JAAELD010000081.1 GCF_024227015.1 Moraxella sp. | reverse complement strand
TACGGTGTTTTTTCTATATTCTAGCTTTTAGATTATTTAGCCAGAACGTAACCTGTACCAGCGCCAACCACTGCGCCAACCGCAGCACCTTTGCCGATGTCTTTACGGTCACCATCGCTACGGCTTAATGCGCCGATTGCTGCGCCTGCCATTGTGCTGGCAACGACAGAGTTGCGTGCTTGCGGATCGTTAGCATAAGGACCGCTTGCACAGGCAGTCAATAGTACAGTTGCGCTCAATGCAGCAGTTGTTAATAGTTTACGATTCATCAGATTCTCTCTTAATACTTGGCGTCATTCGCCTTGTTGTGGCTACCCTTGGGGTAGTTAAATGCAAAAGAAATACAAATGTACTCTTTGGTTAATTTTGATGAAATTGTAAGAAAATTAGCTGTCTTAACAATAATCTTAAGTATATTTTATAGGATTATTTGTCGTACATTTAGTAAAGATTATTGCTAAAATCTCACGACACCACTAAAAATAGCCCAAATAATCGCACTCATTCTTGGCGCAATTTATGTTAAAATGAGTCAATTTTTAACACCGAAGAATTCGAATAAACATGCAGCCAACCTCCATCCTTTTTGTCTGCCTTGGTAACATCTGCCGAAGCCCTTCTGCTGAAGCGGTGATGACACACGTCGCACGCGATGCTGGGCTAGACATTCGCTTTGATTCTGCAGGCACGGCAAGCTACCACATCGGCAATCCTCCCGACCCCAGAGCCATCCAAGTGGGTAAAAATTTAAACTACGATCTATCCATGCTACGCGCTCGCCAAGTTACAGCGCAGGATTTTTATGATTTTAATGTGATTTTTGCGATGGATGAGAGCAATTTGAGCAACCTACTTAAGATTGCGCCCAGCGATGCCACTGCCAAAGTAATGATGTTCGATGATAAGGCTGTCGCCGATCCTTATTATGGCGATGTGAGTGATTTTGATGCGATGTTTGAGCACATTGAACAGGCAAGCAGACGTTGGATTGATACATGGAGAGATGGCGATCATCATGGCTAACATTATTAATAATTGCGACCTATCGCACAACAACACAATGGCACTGTCTTGCACCGCGCGCCATGCGATGATTCTAGATAGTAGCGACACACTGGCTGACGACATACGTCATGCCATTGATTTTGCGGCGCAGCACAGCCTACCCTTATTTGTGTTGTCATTCGGCAGCAATGTTATTTTACCAAATGAACTTAATGCGCTTGTACTTCTGCCTAGAATAAAAGACATTAAAGTCCTTGATGACAACGCCTATAGCGTTACATTAGAGGTCGCCTGTGGTGAGAATTGGCACGAATTTATACAAGTCTGCCTAGATAAAGGCTATTACGGACTTGAGAATCTGGCGCTCATTCCAGGACTTGTGGGCGCTTGCCCTGTGCAGAATATTGGCGCTTATGGCGTACAAGTCTCTGATTTTATTACCAAAGTCATCGCTTATGATTTGACCAATGGTCAAAGGCATGAATTTGGGGCGGATGATTGCCAGTTTGATTACCGACACAGTTTTTTTAAGGATAATGAAGGTCGTTATCTTATTAGCCATGCGGTATTTAAACTTCACAAAGACGAGCGCAAAACCCTAACCAACTATGGCGATCTATCCGTCATGGCGCAAGATTTCGCCACCAAAAACGGTCGCGATCTACCGCACCCCATCGACGTCTTTCATGCAGTGGTTGCCATCCGAGAGAGCAAATTACCCAATCCTGCCGTTCTGGCAAATTGCGGTTCGTTCTTTCAAAACCCAATCATCCCAATAGCACAATTCAACACCCTAAAAGCTGAATTTCACGACTTGCCAAGCTATCCGATAGATGATCAAGTCATCAAAGTACCGGCAGGCTGGCTGATTGATAAAGCAGGATTAAAAGGCAAAGGCGTCGCTCCCATCCTAACACACCAAAAACAAGCCCTCGTACTAACCAATCATGCGCCCTACACCGCCACACAGGATGATATCCGTACCGCTCAGGATTTTATCGTGCATACGGTACAGGACAAATTTGGCATTACTTTGGTTCGTGAACCTGTGTGGGTGAAGTAGGTCATCATGCAATCTTGGCGAAGATTTCTCATCCAGCTATGGCGAATGGTGTTTTGCTTAGTACTGACAGCACTGATTGTCGGCGCATTGCCATTTACGCCAATTTTTGCCAATGTCAGTGTTTTTTTCTTAGATGCCTTTAGTAAGGTGACGTTAAGCAGCCCCAAAGAGCCAATCGCCATCACGGTACTAGGTGGTGGTCTGACGCGAGACGATGGGCGCATCATATTAAATCACTACAGCCAGTCTCGCATCAATAGCACCTATCAGCTACACAAGGACACAGGACTACCCATCATCACAAGTGGCGTGGAGTCGCCTTGGTTTGATGACTATCTTAGCAGCCTAAGAAAGTCCGTCACCGCCAGCGATAACGCCAGCATGAACACGTGCGAAAATGCCATCTTCACCGCCAAGCTGCTTGATTATCACGAGCTGACAAAAAGCGTCTATCTGGTCACTGACCGCTATCACATGGCGCGCGCCAGACGCCAATTCGCTCGCGCAGGTGTCGATACCACCCCGCACCCCGCCCCACTGTTTATACCTCTGCAATGGCGAAACCCCGAGAATAACCTCATTCATTCGCGCCGAGCCATCTATGAGATCGCCGCTCTGGCACGCGATATCTTTCGTCCGCAAGAGAACTGCCGAACCGCCGATCAGATCACCCTAGAAGAGATTGGCACACCCAGAAGAAAACCCAAAATCTTCTCACATAACTAATTTTAAACAAAAAAATAAGCAGCCAAAAAGACTGCTTATTTTTATTTAGTGGAGGCTTAGGCGTTACCTTCTACTTCTGCTTGAGCTTGTAGATAAGCTTGATCGAAGTTCACAGGTGCTAGTAGTAGCTGCGGGAAGCTGCCACGAGATACCAAATCACTGATCACTTCACGAGCATATGGGAATAGGATATTTGGGCAATAGGCTTGCTGCAAGTGCGCCAAATCTTCTTCAGGAATGTTGCGTAGCAAGAAAATACCCGCCTGCTGCACTTCTGCGATGTATGCTGTACTGCCGCCGTTTTTTACGGTAACGCTAACTGTAAGAACGACTTCTTTGTGATCTTCATCAAGGTCGTTCGATGCAGTTGCCAGGCTGATGTCCATCTCTGGCTGCCACTCTTTGGTGAATACGTCTGCCGTCGGCACTTCAAAAGAGATGTCCTTAACGTAGATACGCTCAAGACCTAGTTGTGGTTGGACTTGTTCTGTCATGTTAAATTCCTATGATGATCTGGTTAAAATAATAAAAAGCTTAGCTGTTTAGCATCGTATCAAGTTCGCCGCTTTGATTAAGCTTATTAAGCTGATCAAAGCCACCAATGAATGTCTCACCGATGAAGATCTGCGGCACGGTGCGATAGTTATTCGTCTTGGCTGCTACTTCTGCACGCTCTTGGCTGCTCATGTCGTAGACGCTCGTAGAGACGTAATCCACGCCTTTATCGTCAAGTAGCTTTAGCGCCGCGCGGCAGTATGGGCATTCTTCTTTGATGTATAAGGTTGCTTGTGTCATTGGGTTCACTTATTAACAGTTATGAATGATAAAATGGTCAAAATAACCAATTCTTATTTTCATCAATTGGGCTAAAAAATACATTTTCAAGCCCAAAGTGTTATTTTTTCACTTTTGCCACAGCCAATGGAAGTCCTGCCGCCTGATAGCCTTGGATTCCGCCCGAGAGTCGCATGAAGTTTGGCTTACCCACTAGGCTCACCGCAGCACCCGACTGCATGCCAATATCACACACAAAAATCACAGGCTCTTCGATGGCGCGCAGCTCATCTAGGTGATTTTTTAATTCATTAAAAGGGATGTTTCGGCTGCCTGAGATGTGTGATGCTGCAAATTTATTGGCAGGACGAATGTCGATCACGCGCGCACGATGGTTGTTCACCAGCAGTCCTAGCTCGCTTGGCGGAACTTTTCTGCCGTTACGCTTACCTTCCACCATAAAAAACGCGATGATCAGTACCGCCAAAATACCAAATAAAATCGGGTGATTACCCATAAATGTAAACCAACGTTCCACGTTCGCTCCAATTTTAAAAATTCAAAAGCTCTATTATACCGATAAGTACATAAAATTGCACTTATTTTGCCATATTTCTGGCGGACAACGCCCCCATTTTGGCTTCCGCCACCAACTCGTTAAAACTCTCAACGCGTCGCCCAAGAATTTCACCATCGGCCACCGCTTGCCAGAGCGCACAGCCTTTGGCGTTTGGCGCGTGATTACAGTCGCGGAACTGGCATGAACCATTCAAAGCGATCAATTCATCAAAGCCCGTCATGATGTCATCCGCAGACAGATGCCAGATGCCATATTCACGAATGCCAGGCGTATCGATGATGCCGCCTTTATCTAGGTCGCCGTCATCAAATGGCAGCAGGCGGCTGGTCGTCGTGGTGTGCTGACCTAACTGCGAGCCGATGGAGATGATATTGGTGGGTTGATTGACATCGGGCAGGATTTGATTGATTAGGCTGGATTTACCCACGCCAGACTGTCCTGCGAAGATGGTCAGCTTATCCGCCAGCTGCGCCTTTAATTCATCCAGACCATCGTGACTCACACTCGACGTCTGAATCACGTCAAAGCCGTACTGCTCGCCAATCGCTTGATATTCTTGATAAATTTGCTTAACTTCTTCAAAGTCATCCAAGAGATCCGCCTTATTTAGCACCAACAGCGGTCTGACATCGCTTAATCTTGCCACCAACAGATAACGATCGATTAGATTGGTCGCAGGCTTAGGCAGTGGCGCAAATACGATGGCAAGCGTCTCAACATTCGCCGCCACGGGTTTGACTTTATTATATCGATCGGGTCTGGTGATGAGCGTGTGTCGGTCAGACAGCACCTCAATTCGCCCCATCCCCGCGGTCGTATCCACGCTGAATTTCACGCGGTCGCCTGCTGCCATCATCGGTAAATTGGTTCGCGTATGACAGCGCCAAACATCACCAATCTTCAATGCATTCGGCGTAGCATCTTGGAGAAAGTCAGGCAAGACATCAGGAAGATCAGTGATCTGCACATCAAGCTGCTTACCAAAATGCGATACGATCACCCCTGATACCAGCGTCCCATCATCGATGAGCGTGTCTTGGTTTTTTTGGATTTGGCGGGTTTGGTTTTTGGTGAGTTTACGGCGGCGTATTAAGGACATAAATGGCTTATTTGCTTATAAATTCTGTCATTCTAACGTAAATTTATCATTTGAACAATTTTTTATGGCAATTTAAAGCATTGACTTCCCCCTCCCTATCGTTCAGGGGTTCCTTCTACAAGACAGTCAAGCCCGACCACAAGAATGTTCCGACTGGCGTTAATATCTCTATCATGCCATGTGCCACACTTTGCACAAGTCCATTCTCTTATTCCAAGACCTGCTCTACCTTTTGGAATACTAGACATATCGCCACAGCACGAACAAGTTTGGGTAGTGTATTTTTCATTCACGATTTCACAACGGCAACCTGCATTCTTACATTTGTAGGTCAGTTGCTGTTTGAGTTCAAACCAACCTGCATCGCAAACCGATTTGGCGAGTTTGCCTTTTTTATTGTTGAATTGAGTGGTTTTAATATCACCTACCACGATTAGGGCGTTATCCTTGACTAATTGGGTGGTGAATTTGTGAATTAAGTCTTGGCGTGTATTTTTGATTTTGGCGTGGATTGCCTGTACACGCTTCTTTTTATCTGCGCGCTGAGCAATGGCTAACTCTTTGGCATATTTTAGGATTTGTTTGATGGTGAGTTTGCCACCTTTTGAGGTAGTTGCACCGTCTTTTAACCCTAAGTCTATGCCAAGACTACCAGTTCCACACAATTGTTTCGGACAGTCTTTGACGGTAAGGCACGCATACCAACGATTACGGCTGTCTTGGACAATGTCGCAAGTGTTGATTTGATATAGTGATAGATTGTAGCTATCCCAAGACATCAATGATAAGTTTTTGTCCTTTGGCCAGACTTAGTTGCAGGGTTGATTTTAAGCCCTTTTTGCCTGTTTGGTGAGTAGCGATGTGTTTAATGGCGGATTGTTTAAAAGGTAGCCAACCTAACGATTTTCGTTTAGACTTTGGGTTGTTGGTACGCCAGTTAAGTTTTGCTTTTTTAAATTGCTTTCTTGATTTGGCGTGAGTTTCATTGATGGCTTGAATAGTTTGAGAGTGCAAGCCTAAGTATTCAACGCTACCTTTGGTGTATTCGTTTAGGTCATACGCAGACAAGAATTTACCTGTTCTTTGTAGGTATTTGTAACTTAAATCATTAACATAATTCCACACGAAATTGACCGAACCGCTTAGGCGGTTTAGTTGGTCTGTGTGTTTGTCTTTGATGCGTAACTTGAGTGTTTACCAAAGAGATTTTAGACGATATGCAAGGCATTTTTGAGGAAGTCTGCTCAAAGTTTGAGGCACAATTAGTTGAGTTTGACGGTGAATGCGACCATGTGCATTTATTGGTGGTTTATCCGCCTAAAGTGGCTATTTCTAGTTTGGTGAATAGTTTAAAAGGTGTTTCTAGCCGTTTGTTGCGTAAGAAAGAATATCCATCCATCAAAGGGCAGTTATGGGATGATGCGTTGTGGTCGCCTAGCTATTTTGCAGGTAGTTGTGGCGGTGCGGAGGTAGAGATTATCCGCCAGTACATTGAACAGCAAAATACACCTCACTAAATACCATCTTTGTGTAAGCATGGTTATGGGGTTGCCTTATATCCACCGCCTGAAGTCGGTGGTTTTACGGCAACGACAGATAAAAAAACCACCTAATGAATAGATGGTTTTTATATGATGGCGGAAGCTGAGAGATTCGAACTCTCGGTGGGCTACAAACCCACGCCGGTTTTCAAGACCGGTGCATTCAACCGCTCTGCCAAGCTTCCGTAGGCGTGTATTATAGCGGTTTTTTATGAGATTGCAAGCGTTTTTTAAGTTTTTACAAAAATTTTATGACACCCATTAAGATTTCAATCCCATGGCATAAGTCGCCACCAAAGGCTTAATTCCTGGCACTTTATCAAAGGCAATCAGACCCATGTTACGCATGAACTTCATCACAGGGTTAGGGTGGGTGAAGCTGCCAACGACCGTATCGCAGAACTTGATGACGCGCTTTTGGTCTTTTTGACGCGCCTGCTCATAAGCACGAAGATTGGCATAATTACCAAAATCATAATCCGCATGGCGATTTTTCTCGTGCGCAAGCATATTTACCAAGGCATGTGCATCTCTTAGGCATAGGTTAAAACCCTGCCCCGCCACAGGATGCAGGGTGTGCGCCGCATTTCCCATGATGACGCAGCGACCGACCACCTGTCTGTGCGCCAATACTCGGCTCAGCGGATAAGCACCACGGCGCCCCACCGCCACGAAGCGACCCGCGTCATTGCCAAATACTTCTTGTAAAGTATTCATAAAATACGCATCGTCATTAAGATAGCGATCTTCTTCACCTGCCTTGCAGATGAATACGACTGAACGGCGATAGCCCTGCGTTGTACCATCCATACCATCACCGCGTCCGTCTGTCAGTGGCAGTACCGCCAACGGTCCGACAGCGGAAAATTTCTCAATGCCGATGTGACCATGCGGCTTATCAGTCTGAGCCACACCAACGATGCCCACCTGACCATAGTCGTGTGTATCCGCGCCGACCTTCAAAATTTGACGGCTGATAGAATCCCTCCCATCGCACGCCACAACCAAGGGCGCAGACAGCTCTTTGGTTTTGCCATCTTGGTTAAACACAACCATCGCAAGCTTATCATCTTGGCGAATGTCGATGACGTTCGCACCATCAATGAGCGTGATGAATTCGCTCGCCTGCACCGCCAGCAGCAACTGACGACCCAGCCAAGCATTCTCCATCACCTGCCCAAAGCTCTCCACACCTTCTGCAGCCTTATCTAGTTTTGCCCGTCCAAAACTGCCAAGCTCACTGATCTTTACAGCATCAATTCGACAGGCATGACTCTGTAAGCTCTCCCAGAGTCCTATCTCAGTATAAATCTGCACCGTACGTCTTGATAGTGCAGTATTGCGACTGTCCAGATATTCCGAACGCGCCACATCATCATCAGGGCTGATGGTCGGGTATTTAAACTGCTCAATGAGCGTACTATAAATACCATGATGCGCCAATAGTAGCGCAAAAGACAGCCCAACTTGACCGCCGCCGATGATCAATACATGGTTATTGACGTAGTTATTATTACTCGTGGCATCATAAGTTTGATTGGTTTCGCTCATTGCTATACATCCTCAAAAAACTGCCTAAATTGTATCACAGTCCATCCTAAAGTCGATGCACCAAAAGGATTATTTTAAAATCCCTCGATTATCTTTTTGATAGCACGCAATAATTTGATGCAAATCAACGCCAAAAGCGCATGGCAAGCCCCAAAAATCATGCTACAATACCCACTTTTAACCCAAGAACATCATGAATACCCAGCCCACCGCCCTTCGACAACCCACTTTCATCGAGAAATTCACCGTTGCGATGATTGGGTTTTTTGCATTTTTGCAGGTGTATTCGGTGCAGGCGATTTTACCTGTGTTGATGGCGGATTTTGCCGCATCCGAGGTGGCAATTGGCGTGGCGGTTGGGGCGACAGTCATGGCGATTGCGATGATGTCGCCATTCATGGGCATGCTGTCCGACGCTTTTGGGCGAAAGATATTCATCGTAGGTTCGCTGTTATTGCTCGCCATACCGACCGGCATGATTGGGGTGAGCGGTACGGTGGATGAGCTGTCAATATGGCGATTCTTACAGGGACTGGCTGTGCCTGGTATTACGGTGGTACTGATCGCCTATGTCAGCGAAGAATACAGCAGCCACATGGCGCAGATGATGAGCCTGTACGTGGCAGGGACGGTGCTTGGCGGCTTTAGTGGGCGGTTCTTTGCGGGCCATCTACACGAGCTGATCGGTTGGCGCTATGGCTATGGCGTGATGGCGGTCTGCACACTCATCGGAGCGTTATGGGCATTCAAAGCCCTGCCATCATCAAAAAACTTCATCAAAAGCGATAATTTTAAACACTCGCTTGCGTTGTTATTATCACACACCAAGAACCTACAGGTCATGAGTGCCTGTCTATTGGGCGGCTGCGTCCTGTTCTCGCTCGTGGGCTGCTTTACCTTTATCAACCTACATTTGGCGGATGAACCCTATCATCTAAACGCCTCTCACCTTGCTAATATCTTCTCTTTATACTTAATCGGCATGGTCATCACTCCCTTATCGGGCAAATTCATCGCCAAATTCGGCATGACCAACGTCATCATCGGCGCAGTGATCTGTTCTATGATTGGTCTGTTCATCACATTAAGTGCGCCGTTATGGCTGATCATCGTCGGACTGACCGTCATGTCATCAGGGGTGTTCATCACACAAGCCGCCACCATCAGCTACATCGGCAGTCATGTTACCGAAGGTCGATCGCTCGCCTCAGGGCTGTATTATATGGGCTACTACGGCGGTGGCAGTATCGGCGCGTGGGCGTGTGCGATTGCTTATGCCAAAGGCGCTTGGGGGCTTACGGTCGCAATGATCGTTGTCGTTCAAGTGTTCGCGCTGATGGTCGTATTATTCATGAAAAAATCCGCCAACAGTCGAGCCGCCTAATAATCAATATTTTTCAACCAAGCATGAAAAATATTCATTGGAAATTCACCCCAAAATAGCGTATAATTTTCCGCCAAATATCTGTAGCAGCCTGCGATTTATAATGCTTGCTTTCTCGAGCATTTAATCATTCGCATGGCTTATCTACCTCTTAATCACTTCATCTTTTGTGCGTTCGGTCAAGCTGTATCACGACCATTCTGTCAAGCCTAGAAAAGCCACCAGAATTCGCATGAATTTTATCTTTATAAGTTTGTTTTTATGAATTATTCAGTATTTACCTCCGAATCTGTCTCAGAAGGTCATCCTGACAAGATGGCAGACCAAATCTCCGACGCGCTGCTTGATGCCATCTTAACCGAAGACAAAGACGCACGTGTCGCTTGTGAGACCCTCACCAAGACTGGCGCCGTGGTGCTAGCTGGCGAGATCAGTACTCATGCGAACATCGACATCGAAGGCATCGTGCGTGCCACTGTTAATAAGATTGGCTATAATCACAGCGATCTAGGCTTTGACGGTAATAGCTGCGCGGTCATTAACATGATTGGCAAACAATCCCCCGAAATCGCTCAAGGCGTCGACAGACAACGCCCAGAAGACCAAGGCGCAGGCGACCAAGGTCTGATGTTCGGCTATGCCACGAATGAGACGGACGTGCTGATGCCAGCGCCCATCCAGCTAAGCCATCGTCTGATGGAGCGCCAAGCACAGCTTCGCAAAGATGGTACGCTAGACTGGTTGCGCCCTGATGCTAAGGCTCAGATTACCCTACGTTATGACGCCAATCACAAACCAATCGCCGTCGATGCATTGGTATTATCAACACAGCATCACCCAGACATCAGCTATGATGCACTCAAAGAAGCCGTCATGGAAGAGATCATCAAGCCGGTCATTCCAAGCGAACTGCTTCACAAAGACACGCTATACCACATCAACCCGACTGGTAAATTCGTCATCGGTGGTCCTGTTGGCGATGCTGGCCTAACAGGTCGCAAAATCATCGTTGATACTTATGGCGGTATGGCGCGCCATGGCGGTGGCGCTTTTAGTGGTAAAGACCCAAGTAAAGTCGATCGCAGCGCCGCCTATGCTGGTCGCTACGTGGCTAAGAACATCGTCGCGGCAGGTCTGGCAGATCGCTGTGAAGTTCAAGTATCTTATGCCATCGGTGTCGCTGAGCCAACCTCTATCTCTGTGAACACCTTCAACACAGGTAAGATCAGCGATAACGAGATCGAACGCTTGATTCGCGCTCATTTTGACTTACGCCCTTATGGCATCACTCGCATGCTTGACCTACTACAGCCCATGTACGAAATCACCGCAAGCTATGGGCACTTTGGTCGTAGCGGCTCAGACCATGCGTTCACCTGGGAAAAAACCGATCGCGCTGATGCACTGCGTGCCGATGCAGGGTTGTAATTTTATACATCATCGCAATATAAAGGGTGTTTGACACCCTTTTTTATTTAAATTTGACAATATTTGGACATTCACATGACTGAACAAACCCAAGACAACAAACCAAGCATCAGCCCAGAAGAATTCAACGCGCAAATGACGGCATTCTATGAGCGTGCTGACGCCTTTATCAACCTAGCCAACAGTCAGCTGTCGCCACAGTCACACGCAGGACAAGTTGGCTCATCTCTGCTATACGCCGCAGCCCGTTACAGTGCCTCGGTGGCATCGATTGGCTTTACTAAGGGCGCAGATTTTGAAAAAGAAAAAGACGACATCATCAAATTCTACACCGCCCAATATGAACAAATGCTCTCGGACAACCTTGATGATTACATCAAAAACTTCGATAAATACACCAACATTGGCAAACAATAAACAAGAAAAACCGCTATTAATTAGCGGTTTTTATCATTTGGCTCAATCAAGCAATTTAAAAAAGTGTTCGCGATAATGGCGCAATTCGCGAATCGAATCACGAATGTCATCAAGCGCCAAGTGTGCACCACCTTTTTGGTAGCCACTTGCCACATCAGGACGCCAGCGATAGCACAGCTCTTTGATGCTCGACACGTCCAGATTGCGATAGTGGAAATAACGCTCAAGTCGTGGCATCTGACGCGCCAAGAAACGACGGTCTTGGCAAATGGAGTTACCACACATCGGTGACACCCCTTCATCACACCACTTCGCCAAGAATTCCAGCGTGGCGTTCTCAGCATCCTCTAGGGTCATCGTGCTACGACGTACGCGATCAATCAGTCCTGACTGTCCGTGTTGCTTCTTATTCCAATCATCCATGCCGTTTAGGACGACGTCAGACACCTTGATGGCAACCACAGGTCCTTCTGCCAAGATGTTCAGATTGTCATCTGTCACGATGGTGGCGATCTCGATGATCTCATCATTCAATGTATCTAGACCTGTCATCTCAAGGTCGATCCAAATCAGGGCTTTTTTGGTAGGTTTTTTGGATGGTTTTGGATGCTTGATGTGTACTTTATCGTTCATTTTTGACTCTTTATGATATTTTGTGAAATGATGCAGCGCATTTTATCACACCTTAGGCAGGCTTTGCAGTTAGGATGGATATTTTTGATAAATAATCATTGTGGTTTTGGGATTTGCCACCATATACATACAAAAGCCACTTCATGATGGTGTGCTTTTTTGGTATAATTTCCTTTTTTGATTCCATGGACAGACATGCCTAAGCAGAAACTAAAAAAATGGCTGCCAACCCCAGAGAAGCTCCGCGAAAGCCGAGTCGTGGGATGGTTTGCGCCATTTTTGGCTGACCCTCGCCTTTGGCAGATGAATCGCGGTGCGCTGACGCGTGCGGTTTATATTGGCGTGCTGTGCGCATTTTTTCCACTGCCTGGTCAGATGCCGCTTGCCATCGCTGGCGCCCTACTGCTGCGTGCAAATATCCCCATGGCTGTGGCACTAACTTGGATCACCAACCCCTTAACTACCATTCCTGTATTTTGGCTGGCTTATTCGGTGGGTGCATTCTTGATTGGCGAGCCGATGATTGGCATTCGCACGGTGGGCGTGATCGTTGCGGATTTCTCATTATGGATGACAGGACATGGGGTCAATCCTTTCTCCAATCACCTGTTTTCCCTCAAAGCTTTCATCGTAGGGCTTATTGTCTGTGCCGTTGTCACTAGCATCGCGATGGGACTGTTATTCAACTTTATATTACAATATCGCATCGTCGCCAGCTGGCAAAAACGGCTTGGCTATAATGCCAGTGCACCGCGCTTTCATACCCAAAAAGGTCATAAAATGCGCGATGCCAAAGACAACGAACCAGAAGATTTTTCTATCTGATCCACCCAATAAAAAACGCCTTAATTGGCGTCTTTTATTTCACTAAAGCAACAGCTAAACCCATTGACCGCTTCTCATCTCAAGCTGTCTGTCCGCCATCGCTGCCAGACTTCTGTCATGAGTCACCATAAGGAGCGCCGTCCCAAAGCTGTGCTGAAGCTCAGACAGCAAGTCAAACACCGCGCGGGCATTATCATCATCCAAATTACCCGTAGGCTCATCTGCCAAGATCAGCGCAGGATTAGTTACGAGCGCACGAGCAATCGCCACACGCTGACGCTCACCACCCGACAGCTCACTTGGTCGATGATGCGTGCGATGTGACAGACCGACTTTATCAAGTAAAGCATTCGCCCTATCTCTTGCCTCGCTGATTGATACATCCTTGCGCATCAGAAGTGGCATCGCGACATTCTCAGTGGCGGTAAATTCAGCAAGCAGATGATGAAACTGGTAAATAAACCCAAGATACTCATTACGCAAATTACCACGCTCAGTTTCATTGAGCTTACTTAAGCAATGCCCCTTGATCCATACCTCGCCTGTGGTCGGCATGTCAAGCCCGCCAAGCAAATGTAGCAACGTACTCTTACCCGAGCCACTGCTGCCCACGATGGCAACACGCTCCCCAGCATTGATCGTCAGGTCCAGCCCGGTTAGTACGGAAGTGGTGATTTTACCCTCATCATAGACCTTGCTGATGTTTTTGGCTTCTAAAATTACAGTCATCTCATCGTCCTTATTCATAGCGCAATGTCTGAGCAGGCTGAATGCGCGCAGCTCGTAGTGCAGGGTAAATCGTCATCGCAAAGCTAAGCAAGAAAGAAGCAACCACAATAATAACCACATCCGACACTTTAATATAAGATGGTAAGAAGTCCACAGGATAAGCACCTGATGTCATCAATGACACACCAAACAGCTGGCTGATATACACCACAATGTCATTTACCGTCAGAGCCAGCGTCACGCCCAGAATCGTACCAAGCACGGTGCCAATCACACCAATGATCATCCCTTGGACAATGAACACCTGCATGATCAGCTTCGGTGATGCACCAAAAGTCTTTAAAATCGCGATGTCTGATTTCTTATCGGTTACCAGCATGATGAGACTTGAGACGATGTTAAACGCCGCCACGATCACGATCAAGAACAACAGCAGCCCAATGATGGACTTTTCCATCTTAATCGCATCGAACAGATTGCCATGCGTGGTCGTCCAGTCATTGGCGAATAATCTGTCGCTGTCGAGACTTGCAGCTTGGTTGGCGGCTTGTGGCGCTTTAAAAATATCATTCATCAGCATGCGAATGCCCTGCGCACCCTCTGGCAATCTTAGCATAACGCCAGCGTCACGCATCGCCACAAAGCCCATCAGACCATCCACTTCTTTGCTGATGCTAAAAGTACCAACCACCGTAAAACGTTTAAATCTAGGAATCACCCCTGCCGCTGATGGCGATGCCTCTGGCAATACCAAAGTCACCTTATCGCCCAGACCCACACCCATCGCCTGCGTCATGCTCTCACCAAGCACAATGCCAAACTCACCAGCTTTAAGGTTATCAAGACTGCCTTGAGTGATATAATCGTCCACGATTGAGACATCCTTTTCAAGGCTTGGCTCGATGCCCGACACCATCACACCTGACACCTGCCCATTCGCCGCAAGCATGCCTTGAAGCTGGATAAATGGCGCGGTCGCCTTTACGTTCTTATCATTCTCTGTGATCTTTGTGGACAGCTCTTGCCAGTCTGGAATGATTTCATAAGACATGACAGAAGCTTGTGGAATCATACCAAGTATTCGGTTCTTAATCTCTCGATCAAAGCCATTCATCACAGATAGCACCGTAATAAGCACCGCCACACCCAAGGTCAACCCTATCATTGAAATGAGTGAAATAAACGAAATAAAGCCGTTTTTACGTTCAGCTCTGGTATATCTTAATCCGATAAATAAAGCCAAAGGACGAAACATATCAATTTCTCAAAATAAATAAACACCATAGTTTACACCATTTGCCCTGTTTTGACAGCGATTTTAAGAAGCTTTGACAAATTTTCACAAAATTTCGCAAGATTGATGATTTTGGCTTGATTTTTTGTATTAAATCCCTTATTAAAGTAGCAGATTTTTTTAGAATATGACTACAATCATGAATCAAATACGCTACACTTACAAGCACGAAGTACCACCAACCAAGGTTGACTTGCCTTGTGATAAGAACGCAGGTCACGGCGATCATTGGGCGATCTTGACGGATAATATCGCAGACGATGTACCGACTTGGCTACAATCGATGCTAGAGACAGCCACCATTCCAAGCGCCCTCACCCAAAGTCGCCCATCGGATAATAAACTACTCATTGCCAATGACACGCCTTGTCACATCAATCAGATCCTAAAGCTTGAAAATGGCACCCCTCAAGCATTCATTAATGCTTTTCCCGCTGTAGATAGCCCATATGGCGTTGAGTGCCACATCGAGCGCGTCATCCGCTGTGACTCGACCTCTGATGCTATTTTACGTCTAAAGACAACAGATGGTGCTGTCATCTATGCCTTTGATCAGCTGTACGCAATCAACCGTACAGAATATAAGACACCTAAGACTTATTATGTGAATTTTAGTGCATGGGCGTATAACATCGAACCTAGCGATCAGAATGAGACGATTCTCATTGAAGATCCTGATGCCATTCGTTACCATCGTGCATTCAATGACATCGTTAGTAATAACGGCGGTGAGGTACCAGATAATATCGATGAGCAGATTCTTGCGTGGCAGCCTAGTGATTTGGCAGATGGTGAAGCTCTAGCACCTGTTGAGATTAATTATGGTCATAGCTGCATTTATCTGTTCGGTGAGACCTTCGGTCAAGAAGATGAAGCATGGTGTCAAGGTCAAGTGCTAGGCATCAGCCATACCAAGTTCTTTAATAAAGATATCACGCTATTTGATGTTGTGATTCTGCGCGAACCTGATGCTCAGCCATTGGTGGTACGTATGGCAGCACCAACTACCGATAAGACCGCCGCCATCCAAACCCATGATTATATTCAAGCAAATATCTGGCTACAGGCTGCAATTTACGCCGACAACCAAAAACCTTAAGGGTAATTAATAACCAAAGAACCGATCATTGATCGGTTCTTTTTATGTCAATAGATAATGTTTTATAAACTAATAAAAAAGAGCCGAATAATCGGCTCTTTTGCTGAATTAT
>NZ_JAAELD010000080.1 GCF_024227015.1 Moraxella sp. | reverse complement strand
TGCCGTGACTGAATCCTTTCATGCCTTTTTCTACCAAGAATGCAGTGATGCCTTTGGCGCCTGCATTTGGGTCGGTTTTGGCATAGACGACCATGACATCAGCGTCGCCGCCGTTGGTGATCCACATTTTTGAGCCATTTAGGATGAAGCGGTCGCCTTTTTGTTCGGCTTTTAGCTTCATGCTGACCACGTCTGAGCCTGCATTTGGCTCACTCATGGCAAGTGCGCCCACATAATCACCGCTGATTAATTTTGGTAAAAAACGTGCTTTTTGTTCTTCGTTGCCGTTTAGGTTGATTTGGTTGACGCATAGGTTGGAGTGCGCGCCATAAGACAGACCGATAGAAGCTGATGCACGTGAAATCTCTTGCATCACCAGAATGTGAGCCAGATAGCCCAAGTTCGCGCCGCCGTATTCTTCAGAGACGGTCATGCCCAACAGACCCATGTCGCCGAATTTTTTCCATAGCTGAGCGGGGAAGTGGTTTTCTTTATCGGTGGCTTCAGCAAGTGGCGCAACTTCTTTTTGGCAGAACTTACGTACCTCGTCTTGAACTGAAAGCAGTGTCTCATCGATGCCAAAGGTTAGGTTAGATAGAGTGATTGGGTTCATGGTTTCGTCCTTGTAGTCCTTGGAAAATGCCAAAACTGGCGGGGGTTTATGTTACAATATGCCTCACATTACAATCAGCAAATTTCATATTTTTCACGGTCAGGCCGCCTTTAATAAAATCACCCAGCCCAAAAAATTATCCTAAAAATTTGCCTTTTACATACTGTACCACACTATTTTTTCAAAAAAAAGTGAATTTTATTAAAAAAATGATTTGCAATTCATTTTTAAATGAGAGACAATAAAATCATGAATTACAAAAGATCCGCATTAATGCAAGAGCGCCTACGCCAAAATCGCGAAGCGATCTTACAGGCAGCCAAGCAGCTCATTAGCCAAGGAGGCATTAAGGACGCCCAAATCCAAGCGATGGCGGATTTGGCAGGCGTGTCGAATGGTCTGGTGTATCGTTATTTTGATAACAAAAACCACATCATCATCGAAGTGCTGTCCGAGGCGATCATGCGCGAGATCGATATTCTAAAGCAGATTGCCGGTCAAGAAGGACCAGCACAAGACAAATTACACAAGGCGGTGAGAGTCTTTGTAAAGCGGGCGCTCAACAGCCCAAAACTTGCCTATTCACTCATGCTAGAGCCTGCAGATGCAGCGGTGGAGGAGGCGCGATTTAAAAGTAAACAAATCGTCAAAGAGGCGATCGAGCACATCCTAAAGGAAGGTCAAGCGCAGGCGGTGTTTGAATTTGAGGATGTGGGCGTAACTGCGCAGTGTATCGTTGGGGCGATGACGTTTGCTGTCATTGAACCTTTAAGCCTAAATCCGCAAGCGATGAACAAGGAAGTATTTAGCACGCAAGTGGCAGACTTCTGTCTCAAAGCGGTCAATCAAGGAAAGTAGGGCGCTGTGGTAAGGTGGTTTGGCGTATCTTAACTTGAAAAAAGCGACACGGGTGTTGCTTGTCCTGTTCATCAGGCGGATAAATCATGATCTAAGGAGAGTGTCATGTACCAAAAACTAAGCTACCTATCAGGCACGAGCGACAAGCCGCTCATTGGTCTTACCATCGGTGAGATGTTCGATCGTGCATGCCTACAGTATGCTGATAAGCAAGCCATCGTCAGCGTTCATCAAAACATACGCCTAACTTATAAGGAGCTGGCTGATAAGGTTAATGCCTTTGCAGCGAGTCTGCTTGAGCTTGGGTTCGATACGGGCGACCGCTTGGGGGTTTGGGCATTAAACAGTGTCGAATGGCTCATCACGCAGTACGCCTGCTTCAAGATCGGCGTGATCTTGGTCAATCTTAACCCTGCCTATAAAGCCAAAGAGCTAGAATACGTTCTTAATAAAGTTGAGTGCCGCGGCATTCTGATCGCTGATGCTTTCAAGACATCAGACTATCACGCCATGCTGGCTAGCATTGCACCTGAGCTTGAGAGCAACCACAGCAAGCATCTGGTGTCTCATAATCTGCCGCACCTAAAAGTCGTCATCAAGGCAAGCGATGTCGAGCACGATGGTGTTTATCGTTTCAATGACTTGCTAAACGCACCAACATTGGCGCAACGCCAGCACATCGAGTACGTCGCCGAAAAACTACAATTCGA
>NZ_JAAELD010000079.1 GCF_024227015.1 Moraxella sp. | reverse complement strand
GTGCTGCTCGATGTGGCCTGCCTCTACGAATACCTTATTGATCGTGCCGTTCGCGGTGGCGGTCACGGCGTAGCTTTGTTCTCCAATGACAATCCCTTTTCCCGTGACCTTATCCGTGATTGGCACGAAAAGTAGCGCGATGGCCACAATTGGAAATAACCAGTATTTAGCTCGGCTACTTGTATCGATTTTAAAACTCGCGGCCATTTTTGCGATGGCCTCTGTTCCAGTTTCATCGACTACGTTATGACTCAACAAGACGATTTGCGTTTTGCCCAGGGGAATGACGGTCACATACTGATCGTTTATTGTGCTCCCATGTTTTGCTTTTTTAAGCTGTTTTTGGTCGGCACTGCTTAGATCGCGCCTTGAGGCTAATATGCGTCCACGTTTGCGAATAATCCCGGTGCCTTCGCTTTTAAGATAATAAGTGCAGACGAGCTTGATGAATAACCGGAGGATTTCTTTTTTATCATCGCGTGCAGCGACCATCTGGGTCGCAAGCTGCATCCCGGCTCTGAGTTCCTGGTTGATGTCATTGCTCGGCAATGTTGGTAGGGCTTTGTTCATGCAATCACTGGACGATGACGCGCATACCGGGGATAGCATCTGCACTGTTGGTAATATCCGCTTCTACGCTAAACACACCGTTTTCGTTGATGTAGTTTGAT
>NZ_JAAELD010000078.1 GCF_024227015.1 Moraxella sp. | reverse complement strand
CCTGGGGCGCAAGCATTAATCACGGTAGAGCGTTTTGGAACACTCAAGAGTTGGGTAGAAACCTTAACCGAGAGTATGGAAATTATCGAGGTGCCGGTAGAACCGGATTATGCACCGGGCTTCTTTGTTTCCGTAACGGTGATGTCGCCGCGAGTTGATAAGCCGATTGATAAAAATCAAGTTGATTTGGGTAAACCTGCTTTCCGTATGGGTTATGTCCAAACTAATGTCAAGGAACCCTATAAGGAATTAGTTGTCGATATTAAAACAGACAAAGCGGTGTATAAACCCCGTGAGCAGGTGACGATTGATTTACGCGCTTATTTGAAAAATCCTCCCCAATCTTCCTTTGATAAAGGGGAACAAGAGGGGATTTCACAACAGATAGAATTAGCAATAACAGTGCTAGATGAATCTGTCTTTGATTTATTAGCCGATGGGCTGGATTATTTTGATCCGTATAAAGGCTTTTATACACTAGATGGTTTGGATATGGCAAACTTTAGCCTACTGATGCGCCTTGTCGGGCGGCAAAAGTTTGAAAAAAAGGGAGCTAACGCAGGTGGTGATGGCGGCAGCACGGAATTAAGTACGCGTTCCCTGTTTAAATACGTCAGCTATTGGAATCCCGCCATCAAAACGGATGCGGCAGGTAAAGCGCAAATTCAATTTGCCGTTCCTGACAACTTGACAGGTTGGCGCATATTAGTCATGGCAGTCACCCCAGGTGATCGTATGGGCTTAGGGGATGCCAATTTCAAAGTGAATAAGCCAATTGAAATTCGCCCCGTCTTGCCTAACCAGTTGACTAGCGGCGATAGTTTTCAAGCGGGCTTTAGTGTGATGAATCGCACTGCTCAAGTGCGCGACTTAAATCTGACGCTAGAAGCCAATGGTCCTGTTATCCTTATAAATAAAGAAGAGTCTTCAGGCATAATCGGTGGCTTTATGGAAAGTTTCCAGAGCTTGTTAGGCACAGAAGAAAAGCCAATTAATGAGCCGATCAGTACTTCTGCGACGGTGAAGGCGCAACCGTATAAGCGTTATATCCAATGGCTGCCGATAAAAACAACAGGCGCAGGTACCATTCAATTCACAACCAGGGCTACTGATGGAGTTGAGCAGGATGCGCTAGAAAAAACGTTACAAGTGCTACCCCGTCGCCCATCGACAACAGCGGCAACTTATGGCACAACGATAACCAATGAAGTCAGTGTCTCTGTGCAATTCCCAACAGATATTCATACTGATGTAGGCGGTTTAAGTGTCATTGCCTCTCCAACGGTGATCAGCGATGTTGATGGCGCGTTTAAATATATGCGTGATTATCCTTATGCTTGCTGGGAGCAAAAACTCAGCAAAGGCACGATGGCTTCACATTATAATAATTTACGCGCCTATTTACCCAAAAGCATCACTTGGGAAGGGAGTCTTTCGCTGCCCAAAGAAACCATCAGTTTAGCCAAAGAATATCAAGCCCCTAATGGTGGTATGGCTT
>NZ_JAAELD010000077.1 GCF_024227015.1 Moraxella sp. | reverse complement strand
TTTTTTTTGTGGCAGGGGCAGGGAGCATGAATTATAAGCGGTTTATCAGTTATAACGTCATTGGCGGATTTTTGTGGATTACATCCTTTGTGCTACTCGGCTATTTTTTTGGCAATCAGCCCGTCATCAAAGATAATTTTACCTATGTGATTTTTAGCATTATCGGATTTAGCGTGTTGCCGATTGTCATTAATTTTATCAAGCAAAAAATCAAACCCATGGCTTAATCACTCATCTATTTTTAATCACTCATCTGTGTAACGACAGGTATCATCATGACTACATTTAAAGACTTACTCTCCAAAGACGCCCAAACCCAGCTCAAAGAAATGGGCGGCAAATCATCCACCAAGCCCGAAACCGATTCCAATGGCAAACCCACGAGCGTCTCACTGCTGGGCAAAAAAGAAGTCGCAAACCAAGTCAAACGCTTCGACAATGCACTCATCGATGAAGACAAGGTGCTATTCATGCAAGCGATGAGCGGCGTCCAACCCCTAAAAAACGAAAAAACTATCGCCCAAAAACCCCAAAAAGACGATAATGCCATCTATCGCCGTGCCAATGCTGAAGGCGGTGAGGAGATGACTGGCGTTAATCTGTCTGACATGCAGGCTTTGCTCAACCCTGTGGCAGGCGAGGCATTTTTAAGCTACAAAAACCCAACCCTTCAAAATAAAGTCTTCGAACAGCTAAAACAAGGTAAACTGCGCTGGTATGATGCAGTGGATTTGCACGGCTCGAGCATTGAAGACGCCCGCAATGCCGTCCTAACACTCATCAAAAACGCAATGAGCAATGGCGAGACCGTCGTAAAAATCGTCCACGGCAAAGGCACAGATGCGATCATCAAAACCTGTGTGAACGGCTGGCTACGTCAAATCTCTGATGTTATGGCTTTTGTATCCGCCCCTACCAACGATGGTGGCAATGGTGCGGTGTTGGTACTATTAAAGCGCAATCGACTTGGCGAATAAAGCAAACACATAAAAACCAGTCATTGTGACTGGTTTTTTGATGATTAAGATTACTAATCTGCTATTTTCTCACCATGGATGGCCAGATCAAGACCTTGATATTCCTCTTCAGCATCCACACGCAGACCTATGGTTTTCTTAATGGTAATGCCAATTACGAATGTCATCACCCAGCCATACACTAAGGTAGCAATCACACCCTCAACCTGTAGCCAAAGCTGCTTTAATAACGACACATCGGCAATCTCGGGATATAGCGCAGGACTCACAAACACCCCTGTCAATACCGCACCAATGATGCCGCCCACACCGTGCAGCCCAAAGGCATCTAGCGCATCATCCACACGCAGGCGTTTTTTGGCATAATAAATCATCACAAAACACCCCAAAGAAGTCAGCACGCCAATCGCCATCGCGCCAAATACATCCACAAAGCCTGCCGCAGGTGTGATCCCTACCAACCCTGCCACAGCGCCGGATGCCCCGCCCAGTGCAGACGCCTTACCGCGCTTAGCGTATTCTGCCATCAGCCAAGTGATCGCACCCACTGCCGCAGCCGCTTGAGTGGTAATGAGCGCCATCACTGCATTGCCGTTAGCGCCGAGCGCCGAACCGCCATTAAAGCCAAACCAACCTACCCAAATCAGACCCGTACCGATGAGTGTTAATGCCAAGTTCGCAGGCGCAAGATTACCCTTACCATAATCACGGCGACTGCCCAACAGATAAGCCAGCACCAGACCGCCCACACCTGCATTAATATGAACCACCGTACCGCCGGCAAAGTCTAGCGCATCGCCAGTCAGCCAGCCGCCACCCCACACCCAGTGGCATACAGGCACATACACCAACAGTGTCCAAGCCGCAGCGAACACCATGAATGAGCTAAATTTGATTCGCTCGGCCAAAGACCCCGCTAAGATCGCCATGGCGATAACCGCAAATGTCAGCTGAAATATTGCGGTTAATAGCTTAGGAATACTACCATCCAATTCATCTAGCCCAATATTATAAAGCATCACATGATCAAGCCCGCCCACGAATGCATTCATAGCACCTTCTGAGAATGCCAACGAATAACCAGCTACAACCCACACAATCGAAACAACAGCCGCAGCACCCAGACTATGCATCATGGTAGATAGGATATTTTTCTTACGCACCATGCCAGCATAGAACAGTGCAAGCCCTGGAATGGTCATCATCAAGACCAATGCCGTCGCTGTCAATACCCAAGCTGTATCACCGGTATCTAATACCGATTCATTCGCCATCGCCAAGGCGGGCATTAGTCCTGCACCCACTAACCCAAATCGACCTACTGATTTTTTCATTGCTTTTACCCCTTATTAGTTTTATAAAGCATTTTCACCCATTTCGCCTGTGCGAATACGAACAATCTCATCCAATGGCTGCACAAAAATCTTACCATCGCCAATCTTGCCTGTGTTGGCAGCGTCTGCGATGGTACGGACAACTTCATCAGCCAACTCATCGCTCACAGCCACTTCAATTTTTAGCTTAGGTAAAAAATCCACCACATACTCAGCACCACGATAAATCTCGGCGTGACCCTTTTGTCGCCCAAAGCCCTTCACCTCTGTGATCGTCATGCCATGTATGTCTATCGACGTCAACGACTCTCGAATATCGTCTAATTTAAATGGCTTAATAATGGCGGTGATTAATTTCATAACTAACTCCTATGGCTACATAAGTAAAACTAATTAATCTGGTCATAGTATGCCAAAGATTGCAAAAAATAAAAAATGGTTTATTTTAATAAAAAATTGGTTATTTATTAATTTAACTAATGGCCATATAAAATTTAATAATATTAAAAATTTTGACGAATTCGTTTGCAAGCATTCCTAGAAATTCGTAAAATATGGCATTTATTTATAATAATTTGGATGACTTATGACGGACATGCTTACCATCGGCATCGTGGCAGGTGAAGTTTCAGGCGATGCGCTGGGTGCGGATTTTATGCGTCAGATGAACGCCATTCACCCAAACATTCGCTGGGTGGGCGTAGGCGGTCAAAGCATGCAAAAATTAGGGCTGCGCTCCATCATAGACATGAAGCGGCTCTCTGTGATGGGTCTGACTGAAGTTGTCAAACATCTGCCCGATTTATTGCGAGCCAGACGTGAGATATTAGAAGAATTTGATCATCAGAGCATTGATATTTTTGTTGGTATTGATGCGCCTGATTTTAATTTAAGACTGGGCAAAGTTCTTAAGCCAAAAGGCGTGTTCTGCGTGCAGATGGTCAGCCCGAGTGTATGGGCATGGCGAGAGAGTCGAATTCACACCATCAAAGCCGCCACCAACTTGGTGCTGTGCCTCTTTCCCTTTGAGCTTGATGTCTATGCCAAGCATAATCATCCTGCTGTCTGCGTCGGGCATCCACTGCTCGGCAAGCTACGAGCCGATGAACGCGCCCTTGATGAGATTAAGGCGGAATTTATCAGCCATCATCGTGGCAGCTTTCCTTCACTTAAGAAGCTTAACAACCAGACCATTCTATGCATGATGGCAGGTTCGCGCGTCTCTGAGATTCATGCCATATTGCCACTGCTTATCGACAGCATGGATGAGCTTGCCGCTGATGGCATGGGTTTTGCACTGCCCGTGGTGAATGCAGAACACGCGCGACTGGTAGAGTCGATGTTGTTTGAGCGCGCGCCTCATCTACTGCCCCATACCCATGTCGTTTATGGTGAGGACACGCCAATCAGTCATGCTGTGATGATGGCGTCTGACGTGGTGGTGTTGGCATCAGGCACCGCCACGCTTGAGACACTGCTGCTGCACCGCCCCATGGTCGTGGTGTACAAACTAAGCAATCTCACCTACACCATCGCCAAGCATCTGGTAAAGATCCCCTATGTATCTCTGCCAAATATCCTATCCTACGGGCAGACAGGCAAGCCGATTGTACCTGAATTGATCCAGCATGACGCAACAGCAGCCAATATCGCAAGAGAAGTCAAGCTAATTTTAGGCGACCCTAACGCTCAAATCATAAAATTACAACAAACAACCGCCACACTACGTAAGGACAGTCATCATAACGCCGCCGAAGTCGTATTGACTCATTATCAACATTCATGAAAGCCCATACTCTAAACACGCACACTCACGCCTGCACCGTTGTCGCCCACAAAAATCACGAACCTACATCACGCACCTTTGTCATCGGCATTGATGAAGTGGGGCGGGGTTCACTGTTCGGGCAGATGACTGTTGGGGCGGTGATTCTGGATAATGACTTAACAGGTGAGTTTGGACGAGTGGATTTGACAGGCACACCCATTGCCCTTATCAATGACAGCAAAAAGCTGTCTGAAAGAAAGCGGAATTTGGTCTTTGACCCGATTAAACAAACCTGCCAAAGCTATGCCATTATTGACATTCCTGCTTACGTGATTGATGCCATTGACATTTATCAAGCGACTCTTTTGGGCATGAGACTTGCCATTGAACACTTGATTGTGTTAAATAACGTTGGCAAAAATGACAATCTTATCATCGTGATAGACGGCAACGCTGCGCCCACCCTGTCCGATGACTTTGGCGACTTTCAGCGGTGCATTCACACGCTCATCAAGGGCGACAGCATTCACACGTCTATCGCCTGTGCCAGTATCCTTGCCAAGGTTCATCGTGATACCGCCATGAGCGACTACGCCAAAATTTACCCTGATTATGGATTAGACAAGCACAAAGGCTATGCCAGTAAAGCCCATACCAACGCCATTTATGAGCATGGAATATTGCCCGAACATCGCAAGAGCTTTAATCCCATGCGGACGATATTGGCAAATCAGCTTTTTTAATCGCTTTAAAACAAATCATCCCTTTAAATTCTTATGCTGTTTTATCATCTCTTTTAACATCCGATTATTATCATCAAACCTACGACATTCAGGACACATCAAAAGATGAAATTTCACCGTCATTTTTTGGGATAAAGTCAATGGTTCTTCTTGTGATAGACTCATAAGTTCAGTCATTTTTTGGCAATTCTTTAATTGTTTCATTGTATTCCCCTTAAACAAACCATTTTACCGACAAACACATTTGCAATCTTAATCTGGCTCTGTGCAATAACACATATAAATTCTGTCGAGTAATGTTTAAATTTTGACAAATCTCATCACTACCCAATTCTATATATTCTTTCATCAAAAAAACTTGTGCCTGCTCTTTGGGCAGATTCTCCAAACAAAGTTCCAATACTTGCCAAAATTCATCATTTTCAGCCGTTTCATGCGGACTTGCCCAGCGATTATCAAAGGCATTTGGCGATGAACCGTTTTGCCAATGCCCAATATCATCAAACAGCATTGCCAAAAATTCTTCATCGCTATTTTCACTCATATCACTTATCGTTTCATAGTGTTTATTTTGGCGAATAAAGTCGGCAATTTTATTTTTTAAAATGGCAAATACCCACGTTTTAAAGGCGGACTTTCCTTGAAAACTGTCGGCATATTTTAAAGCATTTAAGAGAGCGTCTTGCACCACGTCTTTGGCGTGCTGTTCGTGATTTAATTGGTTATACGCAAAAGCAAACATGGACTGATATATCTCGTCCATGCTTTTTTTATCAAATTGGCGTAATTCTATTTGGTGCATTTTTTATTTATCCAAAAGTCAATGCTTGTATACCGCCCTGCCCCATAGATGATTAAAACAAGTAACATGATAAAATAAGTCATGCCAAATTCTATGCCATTATTTAAAATCACAAAATTACCCGTTTCGGCGAGCCAGTCATAATTACCGTGCGTTTGTAAGATTTCACGGGCTTTATTTAATCGCTCGCCCGCTTGTATGGAATTATCCAAACTTACCTGTCCCAATCCGCCAAACAATTGGGCGATATTGGTCGCAGGGTCGGTTGGGGTAATGGCGTGCCAGCCGTTTTTTAAATGCACAAGGAACATGGCGACCGCCATTGTAATTGCCAATAATACGCCAAACAAACGAGTCGCCACGCCGAGTAATAACGCCATACCGCCAATCAATTCGGCAATAATCACCATTGCCACCCAAAAGGACGCAAATGGCAAACCAAGCCCCCAATCGGCATTGCCAAACCACTGTGCCGTATCATCAAACGAGCGGTATTTGGTTAGCCCTGCCATTATAAACACAGGGGCAAGATAAAGACGAATGGCGAATAATGGCAAAAAGTCCAATTTATTTAAATTTACAACA
>NZ_JAAELD010000076.1 GCF_024227015.1 Moraxella sp. | reverse complement strand
TCTGGGGCTGTGTCAACCAAACCCTAGAGCAAGGTATGAACATTGGTCGTAACATCGGTTTATTGGCTGAATTACCACGTACCACGGCGGGTCAAACGGTCAACCGTCTATGTGGTTCATCCATGCAAGCGCTTCACACCGCAGCAGCACAAATCATGACCGGTCAAGGTGATGTGTTCATTATCGGCGGTGTTGAGCATATGGGTCACGTGGGTATGATGCACGGTATTGACCTCAATCCAGAAGCTTCAAAATACTACGCAAAAGCCTCTAACATGATGGGTTTAACCGCTGAAATGCTTGGACGTATGAATAACATCAGCCGTCAAGAACAAGATGCGTTTGGTGTAGAATCACATCGCCGTGCCTGGGAAGCGACACAGCAAGGTCGTTTCAAAAACGAAATCATCGGCATTGAAGGTCATGACGAAAACGGTAACCTACAACTTTGCACCATCGATGAAGTGATTCGTCCCGATGCCAACCTACAATCATTTGCGGCATTACGTCCCGTATTTGATCCTAAAGGTGGTACCGTGACAGCTGCCACGTCATCAGCCTTATCTGACGGTGCGTCTGCGATGCTTATCATGTCTGCACAAAAAGCCAAAGACTTGGGTCTAACACCACGTGCGCGTATTCGCGGTATGGCAGTTGCAGGCTGTGATGCGGCTATCATGGGTT
>NZ_JAAELD010000075.1 GCF_024227015.1 Moraxella sp. | reverse complement strand
ACTCCTTGATCTCAGGCGACATTGCTGCCTTTGCCTGCTTGACCAACTCAGCAAATGCTTCTTTATCATTCACAGCGATATCCGCCAGAACCTTACGATCCAGGTCGATTTCAGCACGTTTCAAGCCATTCATGAATACACTATAGCTCATGTCATTTGCACGAGTACCTGCATTAATGCGGGCAATCCATAAACGACGGAATACGCGCTTGCGCGTTTTGCGATCTCGATAGGCATATTGGCCTGCTTTGGCGACCGCCTGATTGGCGACTTTATAAGTCCGGCTTCGTGCACCACGATAACCTTTGGCCTGTTTTAATATCTTCTTGTGGCGTTTTTTTGCGGTAACGCCGCGTTTTACTCTAGGCATTGTTTCGTCTCCTGATTAGGCGTAAGGCAACATTTTTTGGATCGATGCTTTATCACTGGAATGAACTAATTCCTGTGAACGCAAATGACGCTTACGTTTAGTGGATTTCTTGGTCAGGATATGACGAAGATGAGATTGTGAGCGCTT
>NZ_JAAELD010000074.1 GCF_024227015.1 Moraxella sp. | reverse complement strand
TGAATGGCAGCACCTAAAAGGCGGCGAGCTTACCTTAACGGATGCGCATTTTGCTAAGGCGGAGAGTTATTTTACCTCACCATCTTATGAGAAAATCGACCCGCTGGCAGCGCAAAATCAGCTTAAAGAATATCTGGCCGATAATGATTTTAAAAATTGGTATGAGCACAATACCGTGGCTCACAAAGTGGCCGGCTACCGTGCGGTGGTGATTTCGTTAAAGGCGGGCATCGTCAATGGCAAATACATTCCATCGGGCGACATGACGGATGATCAGATGTTCGAGTTGGCGGATCTGGCGGATGCTTATAGCTTGGGTGAGATTCGCGCCACGCACCATCAGAATTTGGTACTGGGTGATGTTAAGATTGCTGATCTGTATGCACTATGGCAAGAGCTGTCCAAGCTGCATCTGGCCCGTGCCAATATCGGTACATTGACTGACATGACGGTTTGTCCGGGTTTTGATTATTGCGCATTGGCAAATGCCACCACACATAATATCGCCCAGAGTATCGAAGAGCAATTCCAAGACCTAGACTATCTGTATGATCTTGGGGATATTCGTCTGAACATGTCGGGCTGTATGAATGCCTGTGCGCACCATCATGTGGGCGATATTGGCATTCTGGGCGTGGACAAAAAAGGCGAACACTGGTATCAGATCAGCCTTGGAGGTAGCTCATCAGAGAATGCCAAACTTGGTCAGATTCTAGGACGTGCGGTGGCGGCAGATGAGGTGGCGAATACCATTGACATCATTGCTAAGGTGTATCAAAATGAGCGTATCACCACCGATGAACATGTAGAGAGCTTTGCTCAGGTGGTGGAGCGCGTAGGTATTGCGCCATTTAAGGCGGCAGTTTACGCTTAATTTAGCCAAAAGGAGATTGAAATGAGTGTCTTAACAACGATCATCAGTGTAGATAGCCATGCCAATGTTCATGAAAGCACGGCTGAGTTTTTCTTGATTTCAAGCAGTGCGGACGAGCCAAACTATGCAGGTCTTAACCTAGGCAAGATTAATGAGCGTGGTGATGGCAACAGCACGCTACTTAGTACGCCAACAGACTTTCGCGACACGCGCGGACTGCTCGTTACAGCGGATAATACCATCGAAGAGATTGAATCGGTGCTAGATGAAGCATTGATCAACCTGTTTGTCGTGCATGTGGCAGACTTTAAGGATGGGCGTGTGTTTAGTCTGGTGCGCCAGCTTAGGCAGCTAAGAGAGCATGCTGAGATCATCGTCGCAGGCGAGTTCGGGCTTGATCAGGCGTCATATTTTTATAAGTCAGGTGCCAATGCTTTTGCGGTGCGACCAGAGCTCGTAAACACCCTAAAAACCACACTGCACGATCTAAAAACCGCGCATGCAGGCACGACGGCTGATGCGCTACCAATGTTCCGTTAATCCATAACCAAACCTCAAGAAAGACAGGCGCGCTGATGATGATCGGCGTGCTTGAGGGGATTTTTGTTTCTAAAATTACAATAATTTAATTATCAATGTGGAAATGTCATGAATACGCTGCCTTTGTTTTTTAATTTAAGCCATCAAAGAGTTCTTATCATAGGTGGCGGTGAAGTTGCCCAAAGAAAGGCTGATCTTTTGCATAAAGCAGGGGCGAGCATTGTAGTGCTGTCCAAGCACTTTGATGAGGGGTTTTTGCAATTCCTACAGGATAACAATCACGCCATTATACATAAGCCTTATGAGAGCAGTGATTTGGATGGAATTGGTAAGCCTGCCTTTATCATCTGTGCTACTGATGATCATGCGATAAATGTGCAAGTGCATGCAGATGCTAAGGCGTGTGGCATCGCCATCAATGTGGTGGATGTGCCAGACTTGTGCGATTTTATTTTTCCAGCGATCGTGGACAGAGATCCCATCGTCATCGGTGTGTCTAGTAATGGTAAGGCACCCGTCTTAGCAAGATTGATCCGTGCTAAGATCGAAAGTCAGCTGCCTTCTACTATCGGCAGAATTGCCAAGCTTGCTGGGGAATTTCGTCAGACGGTCAAGGAGAAATTACCAACAATTACCGAGCGTCGTCATTTTTGGGAAGGGGTGTTTAACAGAGCCTTGGCAGATAAGGCGGTTGGTCATCTAACTGATGAATTGGATGATTTTGTTAAAAATAACGACAAAGCAGGTGAAGTGTACATCGTGGGTGCAGGTGCGGGCGACCCTGATCTTTTGACCTTTAAGGCGCTTCGACTCATGCAGCAGGCGGATGTGGTTCTGTATGATGCATTGGTGGCTGATGAGATTTTGGATTTGTGTCGCCGTGACAGCGATAAGATATTCGTCGGTAAAAAGCGCGCTGATCACACCAAAACCCAAGATCAAATCAATGAGCTGCTTGTAAAATACGCCAAACAGGGCAAGCGAGTGCTGCGTCTAAAGGGCGGTGATCCTTTTGTCTTTGGGCGTGGAGGCGAAGAGATGATCGCCTGCCAAGAAGCAGGCGTGCCATATCAAGTGGTGAGCGGCATCACAGCAGCGTTGGCGGCGGGCAGTTATGCGGGCATTCCGCTTACACATCGCGGAGTGGCGACCTCGGTGAGATTCTTGACGGGATGCTATCAGACCAGCGAGGCTTTTGATGGTCTAAAAAGTGCCTATCAAAGCGATGAAACCTTAGTCTTCTACATGGGTCTGCATGCGCTGGGTAAGATTGTAGATAGTCTGCTTACCTCGGGTTTATCAGCTGATACGCCTGTCGCCATCGTTTCAAATGCAAGCCTACCAACACAGCAAGTCTTGATAGGAGCATTGGATGATATTGTTACCAAAAACGAGCAGGCAGGACTGTCTGCGCCAGCCATCATTATCGTGGGCAATGTGGTTAAATTATACCGACCATGATTATTAAGATCTGATTGATAAAAAGCTGCCAAAATCAAGGCGGCTTTTTTGTTAGGCTCTCGATGATTTAGATGATTTTTTGTGCAGATTGGGCTAAAATACGACTTTTAATAATAACAGCATGGGATTAATAATTAATCATGACAACACCAAAAGAGCCAGCCAAACCAGAAGCGGTGATTAAGGCTGCAGAAGAAGTAAAACAAGCCGCCGAAACCACCAAAGAAATCGCCAAGGAAGCTACCGCTGTAACGGTCGAGGGGCTTGAGGATACCACCAATCATGCCCTTGAATTCTTAGGTGTGCCTATTGATGTACATACATTAATTCATGATGGGGTTGAGCTTGGCATCAACATCCTATTGGCGCTGCTTATCTTCTTTGTGGGTAAATGGGTAGGCAAGCGAATTTTGGCGGTGATCAATCGCATGTTAGAGCGTAGCCGACTTGATCAGACGGTGGTGAATTTTCTTAATAATCTTCTGTATGGTCTGATGATCGTTACGGTACTGTTGGCGGCACTCAATAAGCTTGGTATTAATACCAACTCGTTCGTCGCGGTGTTGGGTGCGGCGGCGGTAGCGATTGGTATGTCCTTAAAGGATCAGCTGTCAAACTTAGCAGCAGGCGTGATGATTGTTGTTTTTCGACCCTTTGGGCGTGGAGATTATGTCGAGGTGGGCGGTCAGACGGGTACAGTGATTGACATTACTCTGGTTAATACGCGCATCAGAACGTCCGCCAATCATGAGATCATCATCCCAAATGGCGACATCATGACGAATTCAAGCACGAACTACACGTCATTACCGACTCGCCGTGTTGATGTGTTGGTGGGCATAGGCTATCACAGCGATATCCAGAAGGCGCGCGAGGCGATGTTGTCGGTGGCCTCACATCATGACAAGATTCTAAAGCATCCTGCGCCAAATGTGCGCGTGACGGCACTTTCTGAAAGTTCGGTTGATTTGACTTTGTATGTATGGACGGAGAATAATGATTGGTTTGATGTGCAGTGTGATTTGCTTGAGAAAGTAAAATATGCCTTTGATGAAGCTGGTGTGGATATTCCATTTCCGAACCGTACGGTGCATATCCAAGGCGTTGAAGAGCTGTCCAAGCTATTAAAAGAACAAAAGAGCGAAACAGCAGATAGCTAAATTTGCACAAAAAAGCCCTAATTTAAATTAGGGCTTTTTTTGTGGTGAACCTTAAAAGATTCTGTTTAATCCATTCAAGGCTGCCACGCGATAGGCTTCAGCCATGGTAGGATAGTTAAACGTCGTAGTAACGAAATATTCCAAGGTGTGGCCGCATTTCATGACGGCTTGACCGATGTGAATAATTTCGGATGCATGGTTGCCGTAGCAGTGAATGCCTAAGATTTCAAGTGTTTCACGGTGGAATAGAATCTTTAATACGCCAGAGCGTTCGCCGATGATCTGAGCGCGAGCCAGATGTTTGAAGAATGCTTGACCTACTTCATAAGGAATCTGATCACGAGTTAGGTCTTCTTCAGTAGCGCCGATGCTTGAGATCTCAGGGATGGTATAGATTCCTGTTGGCACGCTTGTGATGAATTCTGCGTGCTTATCACCCACCATAAAGCCCGCGGCATTTCTACCCTGATCGTAGGCGGCTGATGCCAGCGACGGCCAACCAATCACATCACCAACAGCATAGATGTGCGGCGCAGCAGTACGATAAGTCTTATCGACTTCAAGCTGACCGCGATGGTTAGCAGTTAGACCAACCGCCTCAAGGTTTAGGCTGTCGGTATTGCCTGAGCGGCCATTACACCAAAGAATGGCATCAGATTTGATTTTCTTACCACTTTTTAGATGTAGAACGACACAGTCATCGTGCGTCTCTAAGTGGTCAATCTCTTCGTTGTTACGAATGCGCACGCCGAACTGGCGGAAGTCGTGCGATAGCGCATCTGAGATCTCATCGTCTAGATAGCTAAGCAGCTGATCTTTGTTGTTAATCAGATCAACAACATAGCCTAAGCCAGTAAAGATAGACGCGTATTCACAGCCGATCACACCGGCACCATAGATGATGATTTTACGCGCGACATAATCCATTTGTAGGATTTTGTCAGAATCGAACACGCGCGGGTGATCGAAGTCCAGAAAATCAGGACGATAAGGGCGAGAACCAACCGCAATCACTGCTTGGTTGAAGGTTAAGGTTTTTGTGGTGCCTTCTTCTGTAGGCTCTTCGATTTGTAGGGTGTGTTTATCTAGGAAGCTGCCCCAGCCGTGAATGACTTCAATGCGATTGCGCTCGTAGAACAGACGATGGGTATTTACCTGACTTAGAATAACGCGGCGCGCTTTACTGAGTACTTTATTTAGCGGAATCTGGAAGTTGTCTGTAAATGAGCTAAAAATCGGATCGCGGCGCATGCCAATGATGTTAAACACCGACTGACGCAAGGCCTTACTTGGAATGGTGCCCACATGAGCGCAGTTACCACCAACCTGTTCGCGTGGGTCGATCACGGCAACTTTCATGCCTGACTTGGCAAGCTTCATCGCGGCAGCTTCCCCGGCAGGACCTGCGCCCAGTACGATGGCATCATATTCATAGCCGTGTTTTTTTCGTGATTTGGTGTTGTTTTCGCTGTTTAATTCAATGCGCTGACCATCTAGCGGGCTGATGAGATTTTGATGGATTAGATCATGATCAACATCAGTCACTGGGGTTAAGATTGGCATTTCATTATTCTCAGCAGTTTTTACACTGCTTTGTTCTGTATTTGCTATTGGTTTTTTTGACATGAATGATGTCCTATTCCTTTATTTATTGGTAATGTTTAGCGTGAAATTTGTTGGGATAAAATTTCGTTCAACTGCCAAGCACCAGTTGGCTTGCCAGTGTTTTCATCGATTTGTTCATGTACGCGAATCTTATAACTGACACCTTGATGCGGCTCAAATCCATGAATGTCGTTATAACCGATGCCAAAGACTTCACTCATCGATGCGCCTTCTTTTTTGACCAGCAGGCATTGCATCGGCGTGGTGGATTGGCAGGGCGCGCGATTGGGCAGTACATCCAATACCACGGCTTCACCAAGGGCGATGCTAGGGATATAAAGTGGCTCGGGTACTGGCGGTGATTTTTGGCAGGCGCTCATAAATAGGGCGCCAGACAATAAAGTTAATAGATAAAGTGGTTTGGTTGATTTTTTCATAAACTACCTTGAATTTTTTATTAATATCTTAACCAATACGGCGCGCAAGTCCTGTCATCTGCAGGATGCGCGTGGCAATTTCTTCCACGCTCATCTCAGAGACATTAAGATTTGGGATTTTTTGGGCGGTATAGATGGCTTGGATGGCGCGCTGTTCTTCTTGGCACTGGGCAAGGGATGC
>NZ_JAAELD010000073.1 GCF_024227015.1 Moraxella sp. | reverse complement strand
GGATGCATAAAGCGGATCATTTTGGCCAGTGATTTGATAACTGCCAGGCGATGATTTCTGGTTTTAGCGCTGTTTTTACGATGTTGCTCAAGATCGTGCAAAAAGGCCAGGATTAGATCGGCGCTGAGATGATCAAGGTTCAGGGCGTTGATTTTAATGCGGTAGTAGTTTGCTGCAAAGGGTAAAAACAGTGTGAATGCATCGCGATATGTTTTAATCGTCGCGTTGCAGACACCTTTGATGTGAGGCAGGTAGGTGCTAAAAAATTGATAGACAACGGTAGAAAGCTTCATATGACATCCAATTGAGATTTAGTAAAGGCGATTAATCCGGGAATATCTTTAGCATCTTTGACCTTAAGATATGCGGCGGTGTACTGGTATTTTCGATGTCCCATGTAGGTGGCCAAAACCGGCAAGGCCTGCTGAGGGCAATTTCCTCTGGCTTTGATCTGATTTAGGGTGTTTATGGCGAAAGCATGACGCAGGCTATGAGGTAGTGGTTTTCCGAAAGTGATGTTGCCGATG
>NZ_JAAELD010000072.1 GCF_024227015.1 Moraxella sp. | reverse complement strand
GATAAGCAGGGATTGGATCATTTGGACAGACGGTATTTGTCCATGTTAAAAGATCGCTTTGATGGCAAGCCTGCAGGCGTGGAAGCGATTGCGGCGGCGATGGCAGAAGACCGTGGCACGCTAGAGGATGTGATTGAGCCGTATTTGATTCAGCAAGGCTATATTCAGCGTACGCCCAAGGGGCGGATTTTATTAGAAAAAGGCGTGTTGTTAATGGAGATGGGGGTGTGAGATGAGTGTCAGTATTTATGATAAGCCTAGATCTTATGATGTGTTTACAGCAGAAAATATATCAATGTGGGAAAGGGTGTGGATACAGGGCATGGCAGGTTTTGGGCTAATGCGACAAGCAGGGCTTATGCTAAGTGAAGCGGTGCTTGATATTATGTATGCCAAGGGCTTATATCAGGCCAGCATCTTGGTTTGTTGTGGTATGGGTAATAATGGCGGTGATGGTTATCTGGTCGCCGATCATTTAGCAAGGCAAGGCTATACGGTTACGGTATTTGCCCCTGATACACCAAAGACTGCTGACAGCCAAGCTGCTAAGGAGCTAAGCG
>NZ_JAAELD010000071.1 GCF_024227015.1 Moraxella sp. | reverse complement strand
TATGATGACGGCATCTTATGTAATTGGATAGTGCGATGAAAAGACACCCGTATTTACAGCCATTATCTCGCGAGCATCACCCTGGGTTGGTGATTAGTAATAAGGCGATGCAGGCGAACGAAGCAGATTATATGATGCATTGGCAGGCGTTGATAGATTATCTGACCATACAGATTCCAACCCACTTTGAAGTTGAGAAGACGTATATTGCTGATGTCATACTCGCCAAGCTCAATGAAGACGAAGCGAAGATGCTCGCTACAGAGATGCTAAAGCAGCACGATGATATTGAAGCCTTGATGGGCATAAAGCAGCCCGGCGTGTCTGATGTGCAGGCGCTGGCTCGGGCATTGTATGATCATATCCGCTTTGAGGAGCGTGAAGTGTTTGCGAAGGCGCAGACGGTATTAAGCGAAGCTGAATTAAAGGTGATCTATGATGCGTCTGATGATCGAGTCAAAAGATATGCCAAGAATCGTTAATTTATTGAAATTAAGCTAATAGAATGGCTCTTATATATTCCAATAAATTAATTAAAATATAAAAATTATAAATTATTTTTATAAAAAAGATGTGATATAATCACATAAAACCAAATAAATACCCAGACCATAGGAGTATGATATGGCAGGCAAAACCCTTTACGATAAACTTTGGGACGACCATTTGGTCAAACAACGTGATGACGGTTCATCACTTATCTATATTGACCGCCAACTGTTACATGAAGTAACGTCCCCCCAAGCCTTTGAAGGCTTAGAGCTTAATAACCGTAAGCCGTGGCGACTGTCGGCAAATATCGCAACGCCCGACCACAACGTTCCTACATCTAGCAAAGAGCGTGAACAAGGCATTGCAGGGATTGCTGATGACACCTCTCGCATTCAGGTTAAGACCCTTGATAACAACTGCAAATCGTTTAATGTTGTACAATTTGGCATCAATGACGTACGCCAAGGCATTGTTCATGTAGTTGGGCCTGAGCAGGGTTTGACCCTACCAGGGATGACGGTGGTGTGTGGGGATAGCCATACCGCCACGCATGGGGCGTTGGGCTGTTTGGCTCATGGTATCGGCACAAGTGAAGTAGAACACGTCCTTGCCACGCAGTGCCTTGTGCAAAAGAAAATGAAAAATATGCTGGTGAGAGTGGACGGTAAATTGGGCAAAGGCGTTACGCCAAAAGACGTTGTACTTGCTATCATCGGCAAAATCGGCACGGCAGGTGGAACAGGACACGCCATTGAATTTGGTGGACAGGTGTTCCGTGATATGTCCATTGAAGGGCGTATGACCGTGTGTAATATGGCGATTGAAGGCGGTGCTAGAGTCGGTCTTGTGGCGGTGGATGATAAGACGATTGACTATGTCAAAGGTCGCCCCTATGCCCCAACAGACGATGATTGGGAGCGTGCGGTCGCTTATTGGAACACTTTGCATTCTGATGATGACGCTCATTTTGATACGGTGGTCGTGCTAAATGGCGATGAGATTGAGCCACAGGTGTCGTGGGGTACGTCCCCCGAAATGGTGATTCCCATTAGCCAAAACGTGCCAACCCTAGCCGATGCCAAAGATGACGTACAGCGTAACGACTGGACTCGTGCCTATCAGTATATGGGGCTAACGGCAGGACAACCGCTATCCGAGATTCAGCTTGACCGTGTGTTTATCGGCTCTTGCACCAACTCACGCATTGAAGACATTCGTGCAGCGGCAGAAGTCGTCAAGGGTCGCAAGGTCGCCCCAAGTATCAAACAAGCGATGATTGTGGCAGGGTCTGGCTTGGTTAAAGAGCAAGCTGAAAAAGAAGGTCTTGATAAAATCTTTACCGAAGCAGGCTTTGAATGGCGTGAACCGGGCTGTTCTATGTGTCTTGCGATGAATGCTGATAAACTGCAATCAGGCGAGCATTGTGCCAGCACGTCCAACCGCAACTTTGAAGGTCGTCAAGGCAATGGCGGTCGCACGCACCTTGTCAGTCCTGCCATGGCGGCAGCGGCGGCGATTGCAGGGCATTTTGTGGACGTGCGGACGTTTTGAGAGAAGGAATAAAAGATGAAAAAATACACCACCGAAATCGGCATTGTTGCTCCGTTAGACCGTGCCAATGTGGACACCGATTTGATTATCCCCAAACAGTTTTTAAAATCCATTAAACGCACAGGTTTCGGCGATAATTTATTTGATGAACTTCGTTATATGGACGAAGGTTTTTTAGGGCAGGACATTGCCAAACGCCCAAAAAACCCTGATTTTTTGCTAAACCAAGAGCGTTATCAGGGGGCGACCATTTTGCTTGCCCGTGCCAATTTTGGCTGTGGGTCTAGCCGTGAGCACGCCCCTTGGGCATTGAACGAATACGGTTTTCGCACTGTGATTGCCCCAAGTTTTGCCGATATTTTTTATAACAACTGCTTTAAAAATGGTATGCTCCCTGTGATTTTATCAGAGAGCGACATTGATGAATTATTTAAAGAATGTTTTGATAATGTTGGCTATCAATTAACCGTGGATTTGGCAAATCAAAAGGTGATTAGCCCAAGCGGTAAAGAATATGCGTTTGAAGTGGACGCATTTCGTAAGCATTGCTTATTAAATGGTTTGGACGATA
>NZ_JAAELD010000070.1 GCF_024227015.1 Moraxella sp. | reverse complement strand
GTAGGGTTGGTGCTGCGCACCAAGCAAAACCTCCCTTCCCCTGCCTTATGGCTGGCGATGTCAGTCAGGTTTTGAAGAGCAGTAACCGACCTTCGCTGCACTGCGCCTGAATTCACACAGTGCGGGACAAAGTTAGCTTTCGCTGCATGCGCCCCAAGGATCGCTATCAAGGGGTCTGATGGGGTGGGTTGGACTAATGGGTGGATACTAAAAACCGGTGGATCATAGGCGACATGCCCAGTAAACTAACCAATATGAAGTATTTGTCCGCCATTCGTATTGCTAAAATCGGGTTGGCCATATTGCTTTCGGCTGCTCTGAATTTCAGCATTGCAAAAGCCGATGCCCATGTGTTTGAGGCAAGTGAAGCAGTCTTTGAAAAAGTTATTTTTGCTACCGATACGGGTGATCTTGATTTAGCTACTCATGATCAAAGATTTAGCGAAAATGGTGAGGCATTCCATGGCTTTGGCGATTGCCATATCCACATTATTGGACTAAAGCAGGCGCAGTTGGCATGCGATCAGTCGTCAGCAGACCGATCGCGACACTGGGCTGACGCCTCTGTGGTCCTTGCCACGCTCCAAGGTTTTTACCGTCCTCCGCGAGGCTGATCTGCCCC
>NZ_JAAELD010000069.1 GCF_024227015.1 Moraxella sp. | reverse complement strand
AGGTGTACAATGGGTTGGGTATTTACCGACGAGATGCGGTTTTATTTACACGAAAATGAAACGCTGCTAGAGGGCATGAGGCGCACAGGTCATCAGACGGTTCGTTTTGAATGTCAGCAGGGATATTGTGGCTCGTGCAAGATGCGCGTGACCGCAAAGACAGGCAAGCTGCTCATGACAAAAAAGCCAATCGCCATGCTCGAAGAAGATGAAGTTCTGGCTTGCTGTTGCCAGGCGACAGGCACCATGTGTGTGACTTATGCGCCCAGAATGGAAGGTGAGCAGCTAAGTCTATTCGAAGATAAAAGCGTCTCGGATGTCGGTTTCTTTAAGTTGGCCTAAGATGTTATTGGCTTGCTGATAAGCACTGGAGGGTGCGATGATCCTAGATAGACACAATTTTACCAATAAGGCACTGATACTAACGGCGATCGGTCTCATGGTAGTGGGCGGGGCGTGGTACTTACGCCCAGGTGCTAAGCCAGCCAAATCTGATGTTATGCCTGACGTGGATCTATCGATGCTAAGCATTCCCAAGGCGACTAGTGAGCCTGTCAAGGTCGAATCCCAAGCGGTGCGGTATCTGTCTATTGATGATGGCAGCGTTAAAGCAGCTGAACAAAAACAGCTAAAACAACAGCTGAATCACCTTAAGCGCGCAGGCAGCCTGTCAGGCGGTGTGCTGACAGATGAGTTTAAGCAAGCCACACATGCTAAGATGACTTATCGATTTGGACGCAAGCAGCCGCTTAGCTTTGAACCGACCCAAATTGAGTTATCAGGATTTTTCTTGACGGGCAGGCAGTATGAGGGCGTGCTCGGTGAGCGTGGCTATGATGCCTTGTATCGGTTATTTGAAAATCCTAGCAATAAATCTCGCATAGAGATTATTGAGACCAGAATTTTAGAAGATTCACCCGTCGTCATGTACCAAGAGTTCATGAATAAAACAATCGCAGGCACGCCGGTGCTATATGAGCATCTGAGTGACAAAAAAGCCGTGAATTATCAAAAAGCGCGCTTCGTTCACAAAGATAAGCTTTATGTCATTAATGCCAAAGGGCTAAGCCAAGGTGAATTTGAGTCATTATTAACGACCATCATCCAATAAAATACCGCTCATCTGAGCGGTATTTTATTGATGGGGATTTAAGAATTGGCTTGGACTGGGCTGGTCGGTCTTAGCGATGAGACTGCCAGATCCGTACGCTCATCCATCTCATACAGTGCGCCTGCACGGCCCACGATCAGAGGGTCGATGTTGCCGATTTGGGCAGGATCTTTGTTTTCGTAGTTGAGCTTATTTAGTACATAGCGCATGGCGTTAAGTCGTGCGCGTTTTTTGCAGTCGGATTTGATGACGATCCATGGCGATTCGGCGGTATCAGTATTAAAGAACATTGCTTCTTTGGCTAGGGTGTAGTCATCCCATTTGTTCAAAGAGGCTTTGTCCACAGGAGATAGTTTCCATTGTTTTAGCGGGTCGTTTTCGCGGCTGGCGAAGCGCGCTCTTTGTTCTTCGCGTGATACTGAGAACCAGAATTTTACCAATTGAATGCCTGATTCGATCAGGTGTTTTTCAAATTCAGGCACTTGATGCATGAAGACTTGGTATTCCTGTTCGGTACAAAAGCCCATCACACGCTCAACAACGGCGCGGTTATACCAAGAGCGGTCAAACAGTACAATCTCGCCAGAGGTAGGTAGATGCTGTACATAACGCTGGAAATACCATTGACCTTTTTCTTGTTCGGTAGGTTTTTCAAGAGCGATAACACGCGCGCCACGAGGGTTTAGATGCTCCATAAAGCGCTTGATGGTACCGCCTTTACCGGCAGCATCACGACCTTCGAACAGGATGACCAGTCTTTGACCTGTGGCTTTGACGTGGTGTTGTAGTTTTAATAGTTCGATTTGAAGTTTGTATTTTTGGGCTTCGTAGTTTTTGCGGCTAAGGCGATGCTTGTAAGGGTAACCGCCTTCACGCCAGTTGTCTGACAGCTGTGTATCCTTTGACTTGTCAGCGCGCAGTTGACCGACGATCTGTGTTACCGGCAGATAATCGTTCAGCACCTGACCAAGTTCAACCAAATCATCAGGTGTGGCATGCATCAGCAGCTCTTCAAGCTGTGAGGCTGTGCTTGGCATGACTTTTGGTTCGGCCTGAGTAGTGGTTTTTTTGGTTGGGGTGGTCTTAGGCGCTGCTTGGGTGCTGCTGGTGTCTTTGGTGTCTTGATCATTAACTGGCATGAGTCACTCCTTAGCTGGTTGAGGTTGGGTTAATCCTTTATGTTAGCATCTTGTGAATGGTTGTGCAATGTCAATTATCTGATGAATATATACAAAATACTCATGAATAAAACGCCCTGATAATGAGCATCAAGGCGTTACATGTTAAGGGCTAAGATAAGGTTCGATGAGATCCGTGCTGTCTGTGCGAGCATCGAGCGCAACCAGTAGGGCGTACGCACCGATAAATTTGCGACTGATGAACATTATCTCTTTGGGCGGTAAGCTAAATTCAAGCGATGTCATGCCATCTTTGGCAGAGGCCATCACGCGATTATAAAGCTGACTGCCTGCCCACAGGTAGCGATTATTGTCATCAAGATAAGCATCATTCACATGCTCAGCCTTGGCAAAAGGCTCACAGGCCATCAAAAAAACCTTAGCCATGTCGTCTTTTGGCTTACCTGTCAATTTATCAAAAAAATCATAGCCTGTCATGGCTGATTTCATCATCTGACTGTCTTGATGATAGCCTGCGGTGAGTAAGTTTTTTGCGATGGTTAGTAGGTGGTTGTCAAAGCGTTTCACCGCACCAAAATCCAGCAAGACCAAGCGATCCACGTCATTCTCACTGCGCACGAGATAATTGCCAAAATTAGGATCGGTCTGCATCTCTCCCCATTCGAACAACTCGCGAATGACGATCTCGATGGCGGCCTGACCAAGGGCGTTACGACGTTCTTGGGGTAGCTGCAACAGCGCAGAGTCATTTAAAGGAATGCCTGCTTCATAGCTCATACAAATCAAGCGATCGGTGCTGTAATTGTCATAAATGGTTGGCACGATATAGCGCTCATCATCCGCCAGATAAGCGGCAAATCGCTTCGTGGTCTCAGCTTCGGTGCGATAATCCACTTCGGTATGTAGCAGCTCTTTGATCTCTAAGAACCAATCATCCAACGCCTTGGTCTGTGGGACGGCATTGGTAATCTTAAGCAGCTGCTTAAAAATCGCTAGGTCAGAATCAATGGCGTTGGCGACATTGGGGTATTGAACCTTGAGAACGACGGTGCGCCCGCTGTATTTATGTGTGGCTTTATGGACTTGGGCGAGGCTTGCGGTACCGATGGGATTGCGTTCGATCTCAAAATCATCAATGCACGCGCCAAGCTCATGCTTTAGGGTGTCATAGATGATGTGCCATGAGAGTGGGGCGGTGTTGGCATCAAGTGTGTGCAGGGCGTTGATGACCTCGCGCGGCAAAAAATGCTCGCCATACAGCGCAAGCATCTGCCCAATCTTGACCACAGAACCTTTTAATTTACCCAATTCACTGACTAAATAATCTGCTTGCTCTTGAAGTAGGGCGTGCTTTTGAGTTTCGCGTGCCTCTTTACTTAAAAATAACCCTGATACGCCGCTCTTTGCCCAAGTCGCCCCGATGTTCAATGAGGTCTTGGCGATGGAAAGTCTGCGTTGTAGTGGGGTTGTTTTTAGGGTATTTAACGGCTTGGTCATGATGTCTTGTTGTGATATTTTGTCTCATAAATTGGGGTTATTATATCAAAAAATCAAGCCATTATGGCGTGTTTATGATT
>NZ_JAAELD010000068.1 GCF_024227015.1 Moraxella sp. | reverse complement strand
TGGGTAAAATTTTTCACATCACTCATACAATTTTTCCTGTACGCGTTACATCATGTCTGAATTTTTTGGATAGAATAAATTAAGGTCTTAAGACTTCATTAGTATTTAGAATTAGTATTTAGACCTAAAAGCAAAATATATTTTATTTTTTATCATTCGAGGAAACTATCATGAATAAACTACTGATCGCAAGCGGTATCGTCTCTGCCATGGTTATGACAGGTTGTGCAACCAACAACACTCAAGCCGTCGATGGCCATCCACACAGCGAAATGCATGACGCTCATAAAGGCATGAAAGACCATCACAAGCATGGTGACAAGCACCACAAGCATAAAGATGGCAAGCGCAAAGGTAATTTGCAAGCCTATCAATGTGAGTCAGACGCAGCCGTTATGGTGCATCAGCTGCCTAGACAAGATAAAGCATTGCTAAAAGTTAATGCGCCCTCTTGGAATCTAAACGATACTCGTCTTGAGATGATAGCAGCAACCACAGGTTCAGGTGAGCGTTTCGTGAACGAAACCAATCCTACTTCAAAATACGAATGGCACCAAAAAGGCGACATGGGCGTTCTATCTGTTACCATCAATGATAAAATTCATTCTCTAAACTGTGAAAAAAACAGAGCTTCCGCCACCGCCACATGGCAAACATCCTAAAAAAGACGTGCCCGAACAAACAGCTCAACCTGCCGATCAAGCATCTTAATTGGCATCAATCCCCAAATAAACAAAAGACGCAAATCATTGCGTCTTTTGTTTATTCTAAATTTAAAACCCTACTGCGCTTTGGTCTTGCATTTCACTAGCGATTGACTGATCTTTTCCCTGTATCAAATTCCCCTTAGTATAGCCATCTGCCGCACCCTCATCTCTATCAAGTTCGTCACTTAGCGGGTACAACTTTGGCAAATCAAGCAGCTGCTTGACGAACGCATATTTTAAAGTCTCACGACTACCAAGGTATCTCTGATAGAAGCTAGAATTAAGCAGTCCCGCCCCACCCTGTCCGATCGCCCAAATGCTCGCCATATAATCTCGTACGGTCATGGCACTCTGCTGTTCATTCAGATAAGTCTCTGCAATATCAAGCATACATTTCATCCGCTCGCGTCGGATTTGGTATAATTCTGCAAAAATCTTATTCAGCCCAGATGATGTGCTGGCAAGTCGCTCCTCAATGTGATTAAACAGCATTGCACGCTGCGGTAGCCTTAATTGCTGCAGCACCATCCGCGCAACGCCCGCACCCGCACCATCGGCGGTCTTGTTCATCATAAATAATTTGCGCTCATGATGAATTAAGATTCTAAGCAAAAGCTCGTCCTTACTGGCAAAGTGCTTATAAAGTGTTCCTTTTGCCAAATCAAGGTGCTGCGCAAGGCTGTCTAGTGTCAAATCGCCCTCGCCCGACTCCAAAATCAGCTGTTCAGCGGTCTGTAAGATCTTAGATTCTCTTATTTCAAATAATTCTTTACGGCTTGACATGGTTATCCTTAGAGCCTTTTAGCACTTGCCAAAAATCCCAAATTCAGGCAAAGCGTGCAAATCTTCATGCAAAAATTAAGAAAATTATAACAAACAACCCCACCGAAAACAGCTTTTTTTCTTGTCAAATTAGGAAAATTTGTCGGAAATCAACCCAAAATTGACTGCAATCAACTCAAAATCTGCACAGACAAAATGGGGATAAAAATAGTTACAAAGTTTTAATAAATTTTCGTGAATAAATGTTCACTTTTGAATTTTTTTAGGCTACAATAGGTTTTATAAGAATATCAACGCTTTAACTACTTTTTTATTTAAATAAGAACGCCTAGATTCATCTAGTTCATTGACTTATTTTTGACCAACAGGAAACTGACATGAGTGTCGAAAGAAACCCTCAAGCCTTTGAAAATGCGCCCATCAACTGGGTGCCTGCCATCGTGCTACTTTCTACGCCATTACTTGCCATCGTGCTTGTACCTTGGTATCTGTGGACTCATGGCGTGAACCCTGCTGTCTGGACTGCTTTTGCGTTTTTTATGGCGTGGACAGGTCTATCCATCACGGCAGGTTATCACCGCCTATGGGCGCATAAGTCCTATGAAGCCCATCCGATCATCAAATACTTCTTGCTGCTCGGCGCAACGTTGGCTGTACAGAGCTCAGCGTTTGATTGGTGCTCTGGACACCGTACGCATCATCGCCATGTCGATGACGAATATGATGACCCGTACTCTGCCAAACGTGGTTTTTGGTTTAGTCATATGGACTGGATGCTGCACAAATACCCAAGCGGTCAATACGACTACAAGAACATCCCAGACCTAAAAAAAGACAAAGTGCTACAACTGCAGCATAAATACTATGGCATTTGGGTCATTGTGACCAACGTTGTGGTTGTTGGTTTGGCGGGTCTTTTGACGGGCGATATGCTAGGTACATTCCTAATCGCAGGTTTGCTGCGCATGGTACTAACACATCATTTCACGTTCTTTATTAACTCGCTGTGCCACATGTTCGGCACTCGCCCATATACTGACGAGAACACTGCACGCGACAACCCAATCCTTGCGATCTTTACTTGGGGTGAAGGCTATCACAACTACCATCACTATTTCCAATACGACTATCGCAATGGCGTAAAATGGTGGCAGTATGACCCAACCAAATGGTTCATCGGTCTACTACATAAAGTCGGTCTTGCCAAAGAGTTAAAACGCGTTGATGACGTTACCATCAAACACGCTGAAGTTACCATGCAGTTTAAACGTGCTCAAGAGCGCATCGCCAAAGGCGAAGAGATGACTTTAGATGAGCGTTTCATGGCATTCAAAGATCGCATCAGCGCAGAATACGAAGCATTCACTCAGACGGTAGAAGAATGGCACGCCCTAAAAGCCAAATCAGTCGAATTAAGGCGTACCGAATTCGCCAATCGCTTGCACGAAGCCGATGAGAAGCTAAAAGAACAATTCGCCCAAGTCGAGGCTAAGATTCTAGCGCACGATGAACGCATCGAAAATGCTTACCTACAGCTAAAAGGCAAATCAACCCAAGGCTAAGCCATAACAAGTTAAGCAGTTTTCTCCACACCCTTCGCCATGTTGCGGAGGGTTTTTTTATGCTACAATCTCATCAAACCTCGAAGAAGAACATCATGAATCATCAGCACAGTTATCTTACCGTCAATCCCAGACTTTATCATAAACAAAGCGCTCTGCCGTTGGATAATCCCAAGCTTGCGCACTTCAATCATGCACTACACCAGAGCATGAGCAATCTTCCCTGTGATGTGTTGGATTGGCAAAGAATCATTGGCGCAGATAACGATGCATTTCCTGAAGGATTTAAACCGCTTGCCATGGTCTATGCAGGACATCAGTTCGGGCAATGGGCAGGCCAGCTTGGAGATGGTCGCGGTTTATTACTCACCCAGATCATCGACAAACAAGGCAAATTAACCGATTTGCATTTAAAAGGCGCAGGCAAGACACCCTTCTCCCGATTCGGAGATGGTCGCGCGATGATTGCCAGTACGGTTCGCGAATATCTTTGCGGTCATGCCTTGTCCAGCCTAGGCATTGCCAGCTCTAATGCGCTTGGCTTTGTGGTGTCAGATACCTTAATCGCTCGCAACCAAATGGAGCGTGCCGCTGCCCTACTGCGCACCAGTGATTGTCATGTGCGGCTTGGTCATTTTGAATGGATTGCTGTGTACGCACCCGAGCTTTTGGGTGAATTCACTTATCAGATGATGGATATTTATTATCCAGAAGTGGGGAATGACATCAATAAATTCTTGCATGCAGTGTGTCAAAACACCGCAAAACTCATCGCAAGCTGGCAGTTGATTGGATTTAGCCATGGCGTCATGAATACGGACAATCTAAATATTACAGGCTCAACATTGGACTTTGGGCCATTTGGCATGATGGAGCGATTCAATCCGACGTGGATTAACAACCACTCTGATCATCATGAGCGTTACACTTATCAGAATCAGCCCACCATCGGGCATTGGAATCTACAAAAGTGGTTGTCTTGTTTTAGCTTCCTATCCGTGCAGCACGATGTGATGTTGGCATGTCTAGAAGACTATGAGGCAACCTTCCATCGGTATTATGACAAAGGCATCTGCCACAAAATCGGTCTGGATTCATCACATACTGGCGCGGTAGATTTGGCATATGAATTTGTTGGCTTATTAAAGACTTATGAGCTGGATTATACCAACAGTTTTCGCGCATTGATTGGCGTGCTGTCAGATGATGAGCATCCGTATGAGCAGGATTTATTTGATCAATTAACCCAAAAGATCAGCGCACAAGGCGGAATCGAGAGATGGCAAGATTGGCAAGCGCGCTATATCGCCACCATAACGAATGCTCAGCAATCCATCGATCTCATGACAAGAACCAATCCAATCTACATCCTACGTAACGCCATGGCGGAACGTGCCATTCAAGGAGCCCTGAAGGATGATTTTACAGAAGTATCGAGATTATTTGACTTGCTGGCAAATCCATTTGAATTACAATCCATCGCCAAAAACGAGGATATCACACCCACCGACAGACGTGACATGACACCGGTTAGTTGTATGTCTTAGAATAGACAAAGAAAAAATAATTGGGATAGGAAGGGAGTTCGCGTTAATCTAATGGCACAAAGCGAATGGTGTCTTGAACTGCGATGATGTGCAGCTCATCGCCGCTGCGTTCAAAGGCATAGACATCACTTAAGATCCACATGATGGTATCAATAAGCTCGCTGCTACAATCGCCGCCCTGCCTGGTGGAGTTATCTATCGACAGACGCTCATTAGAGACATCATTTGTATTTAAATCCACCAAGATGCGCTCACAGTCATCATAGAACTCGCCCTGCCCGCGACTAAAATCGTGCAAATCCAAAACCAATTTACTCGTCACAGGCTGATCATTGATGCTAATGACTTGCCATTTTTTGGCGATGAATTGCTCGGTCGCTCTAGTCTTGCCGATGGCGATGGCTGAACTGGGCGAAGCAGAAATGGGCGCGCTGCTTATTTTAGATTCGTCACCACCTTTGGGGGGCTGATCGCTACACCCAACGAAAAATAGCACCGATACCAAAAGCACGGCGCTTTTATTTAATCCCTGAGTAGCTAGTAAATCGGTATTATATTTAAATCGCATAAAGTATCGTATAATTTTACATCCGGCTGGGCTCATACTTTGATTATTAATCACTTTTATGAGTTTAGTATTGCGTATTTTGACGTTAAACACAATGCAAAAAGCAGGTAATTTGGTTGCATTTTTGTAGTTTAGGTATTGGCTGCCAAATTATAGTATAATAAGCGCATTACTTGAACATTCTTTTCATTGAACCTTTAACATCCATTATGTTATAATGGCTCGTTGCGGATTTTCCTGTATCGATCTTTCTTATGACTTATACGTCAGCCGAGATAAGCAGGATTGACAATCATCCTGAGGAATACACATGCTTAGCATCTATCTGCTCATTCCTTTGAGTCTCATGCTGTTCGTGGTGGCGATTTGGGCGATTTGGTACGCCGTCAAATCTAACCAATTCGAAGATCTGGACAATGCGCCAGAGCAGATCATCCTAGACGACAGACAAGAGCGCCGCAAAATCCTAAAAAAAGATTCACGAAAATAACATACCAGCTTTTGCCAGTATAGAGGTAATTATGACAGCTTCTTTATTAATCGCAGCGCTCGCCATGGGCTTTTTTGGTTCGCCGCACTGCCTAGGAATGTGTGGCGGCATCGTTGCTGCCTTTGGCATCTCAATGAAGAATCTCACGCCCGCCAAGCGAAAAACGCTCATCGCTACTTATCACCTTGGCAGGCTGCTAAGCTACATGGCGCTTGGTGTGCTGGCTACGATTGTTGGCAGCACGGTGATTGCGCCATTTTTGACCAATAACGCTTTGCCGCGCATTCTCTTGGGTGGTGCGCTGATTTTTGCAGCGCTGCTCATGCTTGGCGTGCCATTTCTTACTCGTCTTGAGAAATTAGGTTTGGGCCTTTGGAACAAACTTGCGCCCGTTCGCCAAAAAGTTCTACCAATTGACAGCATTCCTAAGGCGCTTGGCGCAGGTCTATTATGGGGACTTCTGCCATGTGGATTGGTCTATGGTGCATTGGTGATGGCTGTTAGCGTGTCAGCAGCACAAATTAGCCCACTGTCAGGTTCTGTCTTTATGCTGTTTTTTGGTCTTGGTACGCTGCCCATGCTCATCGCTACTGACACCATGATCGCATGGCTTCAAAAGACGGTGAGTAAGTTCAACTTACGTAAGTTTAGCGGTGCGCTGATGCTCATCTCTGGTCTGGCCGTTGCCTTATCGCCCACCGTCATGCACATGATGCACGGATGATTCTCATGGCCATCATGCGCATGGTCACATGCATCATGAAGATTCTCATGATCATTCACACATGCAGCACGATCATAGCAATCACAATCATAACCACGACACTCATTAACATCACAATCATCAAGAACACAGCCATCATTAATTTGACAATAAAAAATCCGCTCATCATTGAGCGGATTTTTGTTTGAGGTTCCTAAGTATTATAGGATACCATAGGCTACTAATGCGTTCGCTACTTGAACGAAACCTGCTACGTTAGCACCAGTCATGTAGTCCACGGCGTCTTTAGTAGTGCCGTATTTCTCAGCAGCCGCTTTTGAATTGTCGTGGATGTTCTTCATGATGTTTTGTAGTTTTTCGTCAAGCTCAGCGAAGGTCTTGTATTGACGTACTGAGTTTTGGCTCATTTCTAAGCCAGACACCGCAACACCACCAGCGTTCGCAGCTTTACCAGGTGCGTATGCTACGCCATTGTCGCGTACCACATCGATCGCTTCAGCAGTCAATGGCATGTTCGCGCCTTCTGCGACATATTTTACGCCGTGCTTAACCAGAGCTTTAGCATTCTCAGCGTCAACTTCGTTTTGAGTAGCGCAAGGTAGTGCCACTTCTGCATCGAACTGCCATGGTTTTTGACCTTCAAGCCATTCTCCGCCAAACTCTTTAACATAGTCTGCCAATGCTTTACCGTTGGCTTTGTGGTCTTTTACCCAATTGATTTTTTCTTGAGTGAAACCGTCGTGATCAACCAAGGTGCCTCTAGAGTCAGAGAAAGTGATTACCTTACCGCCTAAGTGTAGTGCTTTTTCGGCAGCGTATTGTGCCACGTTACCTGCACCAGACACTAGAACCGTCTTACCTACTAGACTGTCGTTGTTCACTTTTAGCATGTTGTCAAGGAAGTAAACCAAGCCATAGCCAGTCGCTTCGGTACGAATTAATGAACCACCGTGACCAACACCTTTACCAGTCAATACACCTTCAAACTCACGAGTTAGGTTCTTGTACATGGCGAACATGTAGTTAACTTCGCGACCACCAACACCGATGTCACCTGCTGGTACGTCCATGTCTTTACCGATGTTTTTGTGTAGTTCGCGCATGAATGCGTAGCAGAAACGGCGGATTTCGGCTTCTGATTTGCCTTTAGGATCAAAATCCGAACCACCTTTGGCACCGCCCATAGGTAGGCCAGTTAGTGCGTTTTTGAAAATTTGCTCGAAGCCTAGGAATTTTAGGGTGCCTTCAGTAACGGTTGGGTGGAAACGGATACCGCCCTTATATGGACCGATCGCGTTGCTGAATTGAACACGCCAGCCGCGGTTAACTTCAACTTCACCTTTGTCATTTTCCCAGTTTACACGGAAACCGATGATGCGGTCAGGCTCGCAAAGACGCTCAAATACGCGATACTCCTCGAACTTAGGATTGTCGGCATACACCTTATCAATGGTCAGCGCAACTTCTTTTACCGCTTGGATGAATTCTGGTTGGTGAGCGTAGTTTTTTTCTACTTTTTCAATGGCAGACTGGATGGTCATGGCAGATTCCTTAAGTTAGGTGGGTTAAAAACAAATGGTATCAATCGATGAAATTAATCATATGAGGTGATATATTCATAAGCAAATACAATATAATAAAAATTGGTCGAAATTGCAAACATTATTCAATATTTTTTATGCATATATTATAAATTATGATATATAACACCCAATCAATCAGTTTTAGCAAATATATCCTTTTATGATTAGAT